>NZ_RMVK01000004.1:0-246169 GCF_003942875.1 Streptococcus oralis
CGATAAAGACGATGACCTTCCACGTAAGATTACCTTCAGCAAGGTTAGCCTTGGTGGAACAGAAATCGCAGGCGCTCAAATCAAGATCTACAAGGGCGATAAGGCAGAAGGCACAGNCGTAGAAAGCTGGACTTCAGAAGCTGGTAAGTCTAAAGATCTCAACTTGGCCCCAGGTACTTACACCTTCCATGAGGAAGCAGCCCCAACAGGTTACCTCAAAGTAACGGACATCACTTTCCAAGTCAAACANGACGGCACAGTGGAAGTGACNAATGTTGGTGAAAAAGACTCTAAGGGTGAAGAAAACAAAGTTGCCACAAACGGTTCAACTGTAACTGTAACCGATAAAGACGATGACCTCCCACGTAAGATTACCTTCAGTAAGGTTAGCCTTGGTGGTACGGAAATCGCAGGCGCTCAAATCAAGATCTATAAGGGCGATAAGGCAGAAGGTACAGCTGTAGAAAGCTGGACTTCAGAAGCTGGTAAGTCTAAAGATCTCAACTTGGCACCAGGTACTTACACCTTCCATGAGGAAGCAGCCCCAACAGGTTACCTCAAAGTAACGGACATCACTTTCCAAGTCAAACACGACGGCACAGTGGAAGTGACAAATGTTGGAGAAAAAGACTCTAAGGGTGAAGAAAACAAAGTTGCCACAAACGGTTCAACTGTAACTGTAACCGATAAAGACGATGACCTCCCACGTAAGATTACCTTCAGTAAGGTTAGCCTTGGTGGTACGGAAATCGCAGGCGCTCAAATCAAGATCTATAAGGGCGATAAGGCAGAAGGTACAGCTGTAGAAAGCTGGACTTCAGAAGCTGGTAAGTCTAAAGATCTCAACTTGGCACCAGGTACTTACACCTTCCATGAGGAAGCAGCCCCAACAGGTTACCTCAAAGTAACGGACATCACTTTCCAAGTCAAACACGACGGCACAGTGGAAGTGACAAATGTTGGAGAAAAAGACTCTAAGGGTGAAGAAAACAAAGTTGCCACAAACGGTTCAACTGTAACTGTAACCGACAAAGACGACGACCTACCACGTAAGATTACCTTCAGCAAGGTAAATCTAGCAGGTGAAGAAATCGCGGGCGCAAAAATCCAAATTTTCCGTGGAGAAAAAGTTGCAGGTAGTCCTGTGGCTGAATGGACTTCAAAGGCCAATCAATCACATGTACTTGATTTGACTCCAGGAGTATATACTTTCCATGAAGAAGCCGCTCCAACTGGATACTTAGCAGTAACAGATATTACATTCCAAGTTAACTACGACGGAACTGTAACAGTGGTAAATGCTAGTGGAAATCAGGTTGAGTTTAAGGATGGTAAGTTAGTAGTAACGGACCAAACTGAACCAGAAAATCCTAACCTACCAAACACTGGAAGTGAATCTGGACAAGCTGCATTAGCAGCAGGTTTAGCTCTTCTAGCTTTAGGTGCAGGTCTTGTAGCAACTAAACGAAGAAAAGAAGACTAATCTCATTTAGTAGCCAATAAGTACAGTAAAGAAAGATCAGGGATAACCCCCTGGTCTTTTTTCTATGATTCTGAATAATAAAATATGCTAAATTAAACTATTTACCAGTATGGTGTATGACTATTGCTAAATCTCTTCTGATTTTTACTTATATAAAATAGTTTGGATAATTATTAAGGTGTATCAAACTTATAAATAAATGGAATGTTTTTGCAATGTTTCTTTCTGTTTGTTTAAAAGAGAAGTTGTTCATAAGTGTACACTATACTTAAAGAAACTTCGGTCTGATGAAAGAATTAGTTTTTATGGCAGTAATTTTACACTGTGTCAATATTTTCAAAAGGCAATAACCTCATAATATTACAAAAAAAGTTAATTTTGTTTTATAATGAAATTAAAGGAGGTTTCTATATTAAAAATAGAACAAATATGATAAATATTGCACTCACATATAGTTATGAAACATGTTAATATGATGTAATTGATTCAATAACCCTCATGGATTTCAACGAATTCGAAAGGAGATGAGTGTTGAGATTTTATAATCATAGTTTGTCGTTTTAATGTTTTCGGTAATTTAGAAAGGAAGATTATGAAGAACAAGAAATTTTGGTTACCCATCCTAACTTCTCTGGCTTGTTTGCTAGGGATAATCTTTGCTCCAAATTCAGTTCAAGCAAAGGAACTGAAGAACGTTATCAGTAATATTGGAATTTGGGAGGTTGATAATGGTAAGTTTATAAAACCGGATGCGAATGGTGTTTATACACTTTCTCCTGAGCATCATAACTACTCAAATTATAAATTCACTGTTGATTACGATTTGAGCGCCTATGATGGTAAATTAGAGGACGGTGATACCTTTACCTTTACTGTTCCGAGCCCTTTAACTGTTAGAAATGAAACTTTTGATTTAAAAGATAAGGAAACAGATCTCGTTATCGGAGAAACTCAAATTGTATCAAACGGGGATAATAATGGTGGTAAGGCGACTATTACATTAAAAAATCTGAAAACCTATCTTGAGAAAAAAGGTGGCTATCAAGTCCAAAACGTTAAAGGAAATTTCTTTGTTGGTTTTAGTTCTAAAAATGAATTAAGCAATGAAACGCTCCGTTTTGATAAGACGGAAACCATAAATGAAATCACCCATCAAATCAAGGTTAAAAAAGGTGATACGGCTGATTATTCTGAAGGAATCGGTCGAGCTAATTTCAATAAATATCATGGTTTGATTTACAAAGAGGATTGGACATCCAAGGCTCTAAATAAGAGTGGAAAATACTTACACAGCTGGTATGTTCGTGTTAATCCGAAACAAGCAGCCTATAATAAAATTGAAATTCATGACTGGGTAGATCCAAATGCTTCACCAATGCAGATGATCCCTGAAACATTTAGCGTCACGGCAGGTTGGTATGATCAATATTATTACTTTAAAGATGAAGTGGTTTTAGAAGCTGGTAAGGATTACCAAGTAAAATGGAATGATTCTTACACAGAATTTACTTTAACAATTAACAATGCATCTTCAATTCTTGCGAAGAACGGTAAACCAGCAGCATTTCGAATTAATTATAAAACAAGTGCTCCAGCTGATGGCACGCAAGTCCAAAACAATGCTGAAATGAAGGGTGATGACCAGATTCTAACATATGACGACTATAGTAATAAGACTGTCGTTAAGCAAATCGGAAACTCAGTCGTTGCTTCTGGTGGTACAATTCAGTTAGAAACTGGTTACCGTATCATTCTTTACAAGGTCGACGAGCTGACTCATGACCGTCTAAAAGGAGCAAAATTCAAGATTACTCCTCCGGCAGGAGCTACGGCTAAAGAGGAAATTGTAACGACAAATGATAACGGAATTGCTGAATCATCTATTTACTCAGAAAGTGATATCAAGAAAGGGAACTTTACGGTAACCGAAATTGAGGCTCCTGAGGGATATGAGTTGAATCCTACTCCATTTGAGATGACTGTTGGACAAGATGGAGCTATCAAAACAGTTACAAATAAACGTAGCAAAGCTAAAGCCAAGATTAAAGCTAATAAAAAACTTACAGGACGTGAGTTGAAGGCTGAAGAGTTTGAATTCACTTTAACAGACCAAGATGGTAAGGTGAAAGAAACTGTGAAGAATGACAAAGACGGAAACATTGCTTTCTCAGAATTGGAATTCGACAAAGCAGGGACTTATACCTTTAAAATTGCTGAAAAAGCTGGCAGTGATACAAGCATCAAGTACGACACTAAAACTGTTACGGCTACAGTTACTGTAGCGGACAAGGGTAAAGGTGCACTTGAAGCAACTGTTTCTTACGATGATGAAAAAGCTTTCGAGAATACTTACACTCCAGCAAAAACGGAAGTTCCTGTGAAGAAAGTATGGAAGGACGAGAACAACCAAGACGGTAAACGTCCAACTTCTGTCACAGTTAAATTGCTTGCAGATGGTCAAGATACTGGTAAAACACTTGAATTGACTGAAGCAAATGGTTGGGCTGGAAGCTTCAAAGACCTTGATGCTGATAAAGGCGGAACACCTATTAAGTACACAGTAGTAGAAGTAACTGTTGCTGGTTATACTTCTGAAATTACTGGTGATGCTGCATCAGGATTCACCATCACAAATAGCTATTCACCAGAAACAGTTGATGTAAAAGCAACTAAGAACTGGGATGACGCTAATAACCAAGACGGCAAACGTCCGACTAAGATTACAATCAATCTTTTAGCAGACGGTGAGAAAGTTGCATCGAAAGAGGTTCAAGCAGCTGCAGACGGAACATGGACTGCTACATTCGAAAAATTAGCAAAATATAAAGCTGGTAAAGAAATCAAATACACTGTAACAGAAGAAGCCGTAGCAGAATACGAAGCGACTATTACAGACTTTACCATCACAAACAAATATGCTCCTAAAGAAATTGACTACAAGGTAACAAAAGTATGGAACGATGCGAACAACCAAGACGGTAAACGTCCTGAGTCCGTAACGGTTCAACTTTATAAAAAAGTAGGAAATGCAGATCCAGTAGCTGTTGAAGGTAAGAAATTGACCTTAACAGCTAAGGAAAAGACTGATGATAACACTTGGGTAGCATCCTTCACCAATCTTCCACAATACGAAGCTGGAAAAGAAATCACCTATTCTATCAAGGAAGTGGATGTACCAGCTGGTTACGAAGCCTCTGTGACTGGTCAAGTAGTGACAAACACCTATAACCCAGAAACAGTTGTTCTTTCAGGAACTAAGGTGTGGAAAGATAACAACAACCAAGACGGTAAACGTACAAGATCTGTGAAAGTTCAAATTCTTAACGGCGAAAAAGTTGTTCAAGAAATTGAAGTTTCAGAAAAAACTGGCTGGAAGTTCGAATCTAAAAAACTTCCTAAGTATGAGAATGGTAAGGAAATCAAGTACACTGTCAAAGAAACTGCTATGACAGAATACAAAGCAACCATCACTACAGACAAAGATGGCAAGTACACCATTACCAACGAACATACTCCAGAAAAAACAGCTGTAAAAGGTCATAAGATCTGGAAAGATGAAGATAACAAAGATGGCATCCGTCCAGCATCTATCACCGTAAAACTTCTTGCAGATGGTAAGGAAACTGGTCAGACAGCTACAGTGTCAGAAACAAGTGGCTGGACTTATGAGTTTACAGGTCTTGATCGTTATCAAGAAGGTAAGGAGATTGCCTACACTGTTGAAGAAGTGAATGTTCCAGATGGTTATACAGCTTCAGTAGAAGGTTACAACATTACAAATACACACACTCCAGAAAAACCAACACCTGGCAAACCAAATGAACCAGGTAAGCCTAAAAAGGGTGGGGAATTACCTAATACAGGAAGCGAGTCTAACCAAGCGACTCTAGTAGCTGGAATCGCCCTTCTTGGATTGGGAACAGGATTCTTGGCAAGACGCAAAAAAGAAGATTAAGTTTTTTAAACGGTATCTTTCACGAAATTTTGCAAGGCAGTTTAAAAGTGGAAACAAGTGTCAATGGAAATTGGCACTTGTTTTTTTTGTAACTAACCCTGGTTCTACTACCGGATACAAGTGGATAGTTGCCACTTACTGAAAAGCTATTGTTTTTGCGATGAATTCCTCTATAATAGGTGACAAATAGAAAAGGAGATGTTGCATATGATTGAAACAAGATTACAAGATAAATTGAAGGCAGGTTTAGAGGTGGAAAATTTTCAAAAAGAAGGGGCTATCTATCTGTCTCTTAATCCTGATTATCTATCTGGAGATAATGCTAAATACATGACCATGTATAACCGTATGGCTCGCTGGTACGATATGAGTGAGAAATGGATAGGACCACTTCTCCACGGCAAAGCAATTGATAAGTTGAGAAGGGATCTGATGGAGGAAATAGAATGGAAAGATAATTTATCTGTTCTTTATGTCTCTATCGGGACTGGCCAAGACCTACGTTATATTCCTGATACAGTTGACCTGAAAAGTTTAGACTTTGTAGGGGTGGATATTTCTATCAGTATGCTAAAAAAATGCCAGAAATCTTGCGCTAAAAAGACCAATCTGCAACTTTTCCATGCTTGCGCGGAGGATCTACCCTTTGCGGATAATAGTTTTGACATTGTCTACCATATTGGCGGAATCAATTTTTTCAATGATAAGGCCAAGGCTATGCAGGAAATGCTACGAGTGGCGAAGCCAGGAACAAAAATTTTAATCGCAGATGAGACGGCTGACTATGTGGATCAGCAATATAAGAAAAATCATTTTAGTAAGGATTATTTCAAAGATGCTACTGTTGATTTGAGTGAAATTGAGAATGCTGTTCCAAGCGAAGTTAAGGAAAAGGAAATGAAACTTCTTTGGGATGGCAAATTCTACGCCTTAACATTTAGGAAATAAGAAAAAGTATCTTGGTAGAGCTTAGAAAACAAGGTATGAAGATAAAAACATTCCCTTAGACAGCTGTCTGAGGGAATGTTTTTTTATGGGAGCATCATCAATTCGACAATCATTGCTATGTAGATGATTAAGGTAAGGAGAAAACCGGTTCTCCAGAAAAATTTGATGAATTTAGGGTAATAAAAACTTCGTTTTTTGACAAGGAAAAAGACTACAAGGAGGATTGCTAGGAGAGAAAGTACGACTCCAAGTCGCGGTAGAAAGTTGTGGGTAAAAGCTTTAGCAGTAATCAGGTAGTACTCAAATACCAAAAATGGAAAAGCTAGATCCGCGAAATTAAATCCTATTTTCCTAAGTCCGAAAAGCTTGGTGACAATAAAGCAAACCACCAAGGTTAATATCAATAATAAAATAGATGCTATTTTCATTAAAATCATACCCATATTGTATCATAAAAAAACGCTAAAGGAAATGAGAAACAAGGGAATTTGTAGGAAAGTCAGGCTTTTGAGATTGTAGGTGTTTTTTGTTATAATGAAAGTTATGAAATCTTATAATACCTTGAATGATTATTATCGAAAACTTTTTGGAGAAAAGACTTTCAAAGTTCCTATTGATGCGGGATTTGACTGTCCAAATCGTGATGGAACTGTAGCTCATGGTGGTTGTACTTTTTGTACGGTTTCAGGTTCGGGAGATGCCATTGTGGCACCGGATGCCCCTATCCGTGAGCAATTTTATAAGGAAATTGACTTTATGCACCGCAAATGGCCAGATGTTAAAAAGTATCTAGTTTATTTCCAAAACTTTACCAACACCCATGAAAAGGTGGAAGTGATTCGGGAACGTTATGAGCAGGCTATCAACGAGCCAGGTGTAGTAGGAATCAATATCGGAACACGGCCAGACTGTTTACCCGATGAAACCATCGAATATTTGGCTGAGTTGTCGGAACGCATGCATGTGACGGTAGAATTGGGCTTACAGACAACCTTTGAAGCAACATCTGAGCTGATTAACCGTGCCCATTCTTATGAATTGTATGTGGAAACGGTCAAACGCTTGAGGAAATATCCTAAGATTGAGATTGTTTCCCATTTGATCAATGGTTTGCCTGGTGAGACTCATGAGATGATGATTGAAAATGTCCGCCGCTGCGTCACGGATAATGATATTCAAGGAATTAAACTGCACTTGCTTCACCTCATGACCAATACACGGATGCAGCGAGATTACCACGAAGGACGCTTGCAACTGATGAGTCAGGATGAGTATGTCAAGGTCATTTGTGACCAACTAGAAATCATTCCTAAGCATATCGTCATCCATCGAATTACAGGAGATGCACCTAGAGATATGCTGATTGGTCCTATGTGGAGCCTCAATAAATGGGAAGTGCTAAATGCTATTGAAACTGAGATGCGACGTCGTGGAAGTGTGCAAGGATGCAAGGCTGTAAAACAGGAGTTTTAAAATGAAAAGACCACTTGAGATGGCACATGATTTTTTAGCGGAAGTCGTGACAAAAGAGGATATTGTTGTGGATGCGACCATGGGTAATGGCCATGATACCCTTTTTCTAGCCAAGCTAGCTAAGAAAGTCTATGCCTTTGATATCCAGGAGCAGGCTTTGGAGAAAACCCAAGAGCGTTTGGATCAGGCAGGTATGACAAATGCCCAGTTAATCTTGCAAGGTCATGAGACACTAGACCAGTTTGTGACAGACGCTAAGGCAGGGATTTTTAATCTGGGTTATCTGCCTTCTGCTGACAAATCCGTCATCACACAACCTCAGACTACTATCGAAGCCTTAGAAAAGCTTTGCCATTTGCTTGTCAAAGGAGGACGGATTGCTATCATGATCTACTATGGTCATGAAGGAGGAGACACCGAGAGGGATGCTGTGTTGGATTGTGTTAGCCAGTTGAACCAACAAGAGTATACAGCTGTTATTTATCGAACTCTCAACCAAGTTAACAATCCACCGTTTTTAGTTATGATTGAAAAATTAGAAAGGTATAGACATGGATAAACAATACCTTCGTGAGAAGCTTGAGGCAATGCGCCAAAATTTTGTCGAGTCAACGCATCACGAGCGAGCAGTCGGGGTGCTCGACGAAGCACATATGAGCAAGAAAATGCTTAAAATCAAGAAAAAATTAGTGGCTCTTGAAATGGAACGATGCCAGAAAAAAATTGAGCACAAAGACTGTTCTAAGATTGATCAGAAAATCCAAGAGCAAAAGGAGATTTTTGAATCTTGTTGTAAAAAAGATTAAGGAGGAATTGTGTGGAATTACTCATTTACTTGATTCTATTTTTATTTGTCTTAATCATTTCAACTACGACCAATAAACTTCTGCCTTTTTTACCCCTTCCTCTGGTGCAAATCCTTTTGGGGATTGGGATTGGCTTATTTGTTCCCGATACGGACTTTCATCTCAATACAGAGCTGTTTCTGGCCGTGGTTATTGGTCCCTTACTTTTCCGGGAGGCAGAAGAAGCGGATATTACGTCCATTTTGAAGCACTGGCGGATTGTCGTCTTTCTAATTTTTCCTGTGATTTTTATCTCGACCTTAAGCTTAGGAGGTATGGCTCATTTCCTTTGGATGACTCTTCCTTTAGCTGCCTGTTTAGCAGTTGGAGCGGCACTTGGGCCAACTGATTTGGTTGCCTTTGCATCTCTTTCTGAACGTTTTCGTTTTCCAAAACGGGTTTCTAATATTTTAAAAGGGGAAGGACTCTTAAATGACGCTTCTGGTTTGGTTGCCTTTCAGATGGCTCTTGCTGCTTGGACAACAGGAACGTTTTCTCTCAGCCAAGCTGGGACTTCCCTAGCACTTTCTATCCTTGGTGGTTTTGTAGTCGGTTTTGTGACGGCTATGGTCAATCGTTTCTTGCATACCTTTTTACTGAGTGTGCGAGCGATAGATATAGCTAGTGAACTATTGCTAGAGCTAAGTTTGCCACTCATGACTTTTTTTATCGCAGAAGAGTTTCATGTTTCAGGGATTATCGCAGTAGTGGTTGCAGGTATTTTGAAGGCCAGTCGCTTTAAGAAAATTACGCTCCTTGAGGCTCAAGTTGACACCGTGACGGAGACCGTCTGGCATACCGTGACCTTTATGCTAAATGGATCAGTCTTTGTTATCTTGGGAATGGAGTTAGAGTTGATTGCGGAGCCAATTTTGTCTAATTCTCTCTACAATCCCCTTCTTTTACTGATTTCAGTTGTCGTTCTGACCTTCTTGCTTTTTGCGATCCGCTTTGTCATGATTGCTGGTTTTTACTTTGTGAGGACGCGTCGACTCAAGAAAAAAATTCATAAGTACATGAAAGATATGCTTCTTTTGACCTTCTCTGGTGTCAAAGGGACAGTATCTATCGCGACCATTCTCCTCATACCAAGTCATTTGGAGCAGGAATATCCTTTGTTGCTCTTCCTTGTAGCAGGCGTTACACTGTTGAGCTTTCTAACAGGTTTATTGATTCTCCCTCACTTATCTGAAGAACAAGAGGAAAGCAAGGATCATTTGATGCATATTGCGATTTTGAATGATGTAGCTGCAGAATTAGAAAAAGAACTAGACCATCACAAGAACAAACTCCCTCTTTATGCAGCTATTGATAATTATCATGGTCGGATTGAAAACCTCATCCTTAGTCTGGAAAATAAGAGAGTCCAAGAGGACTGGGAGTCCCTCAAACTTCTTATCTTGAGTATTGAGAGTGATGGTTTGGAGCAAGCCTACGAGGAAAATAGAATTAGTGAGCGTGGCTATCGAGTTTACCAGCGTTACCTAAAAAACATGGAGCAGAGTATCAATCGGAATTTCGCTTCTAGAGTGACTTATTACTTCCTAGTTTCCTTACGGATACTGCGCTTTCTACTCCATGAAATGTTTACCTTTGGCAAAACTTTCCGTAGTTGGATGAATGAAGAATCTCGTAAACTACTAGCAGTTGACTATGATCAGATTTCAGAGTTGTATTTGGAAAATACAGAGCTGATTATCGAGAGTTTGGAAAACCTCAAAGGGGTTTACAAGAGTTCTCTGATTAGTTTTATGCAAGAGTCTCGTCTACGCGAGACGGCCATTATCGGAAGCGGTGCTTTTGTTGAGCGGGTTATCAATCGCATCAAGCCAAACAATATCGATGAAATGCTACGAGGCTACTATCTCGAACGTAAGGCAATCTTTGAATACGAAGAAGCTAAACTGATAACAGCCAAGTATGCCAAAAAACTACGCCAAAATGTGAATAATTTAGAGAATTATTCTCTGAAAGAGGCTGCAAATACCTTGCCTTATGATATGCTAGATTTAATCAGAAGAACTTAGACGATGAAGAAAATGACGGAGGATGAAACATGAAAAAGTGGTGGAAAGAGCTGATGGACAGGCCCTTATTGAAAGCTTTTTTGCATTACTATCAAGCATCTGATAGCGAGTTGACCAGTGTCGCTGTTGCCTACTATTGGTTGATTTCAATCTTTCCTTTGCTGATGATAATGGTCAATATCTTGCCTTATTTTCAGATTCCGGTCTCAAATTTCTTACTGACGATTAAGGAATTCTTGCCTGATACGGTGTATGATGTGGTTGCCAAGATTGTCCGAGAAGTTCTGACTCAACCATCAACTGGTTTGCTGAGTTTTGCCGTTTTATCTGCACTCTGGACCTTTTCAAAATCAATGGATTTTCTCCAAAAAGCCTTTAACAAAGCCTATGGAGTGACCAAGAGTCGAGGAATTATCTCCCATCAGTTGATGAGTCTACTTGTTAGTTTTGGCCTGCAGATTCTTTTTGCCTTGGCCTTGTTTTTGAGTATGTTTGGTCGTATGTTGCTCAACCTCCTCAAAACTTACTGGCAATCAGATAGTCCGCTATTTTCCTACCTGCAAGATTTTACAGGCCCTCTGGTCTATGCCTTGATCTTTGCCATTCTAGTCATGATTTATTACTTCCTTCCAAAAGTAAAAGCACCACGAATCCGCTATGTTTTACCAGGAAGTGTCTTTGGCTTGCTAACTCTTATCTTTTTATTGAACATCTTTTCTGTCTACGTCAATAGTTATGTCAATCATCTGGTTGACGTTCGATTTTTCAGTTCCATTATCGTGGTAGTCATGATGTTCTGGTTTATTCTCATTGCAAAGATTTTGATTATCGGAGCAGTTATCAATGCCAGTGTTCAGAGTTTGAAAGATCCAAAGTTTGGTATAGAATAATTAGAAAAATCCCTATTAGGTTTCCTAATAGGGATTTTCTTAATAGATAAACATGGCATCTCCAAAACTGAAGAAGCGGTAGCGTTCTTGGATGGCATGGTGATAGGCATCTAGGACTAAGTCACGACCGGCAAAGGCAGAAACTAGCATAACAAGAGTTGACTTGGGCAGGTGGAAGTTGGTTGAAAAAGCATCTACAACCTTCCAGTCGTAGCCTGGTTTGATAAAGATATTGGTCCAACCAGAATCTGCTTGGATTTGCCCATTAAACTTGGAACCGATGGTTTCCAGTGTGCGGATAGAAGTGGTTCCTACAGCGATGACGCGACCTCCATTTTCCTTAACAGAGCGAAGGGTGGCTGCTGCTTCCTCAGAAAGTTGGTAGAATTCGGAGTGCATTTCATGTTCGTCCAGATTGTCAACAGAGACAGGTCTAAAGGTTCCGAGTCCGACGTGAAGAGTGAGATAGACCAGATGAACACCTTTGGCTTGGATTTCTGCTAGCAGTTCTTTAGTAAAGTGGAGACCAGCAGTCGGTGCAGCAGCAGAGCCACTTTCTTTAGCGTAGACCGTTTGATAACGTTCACGGTCATCTAGTTTTTCGTGGATATAGGGCGGTAGTGGCATTTCACCTAGACTTTCCAAAATTTCTAGGAAAATTCCTTGGTATTCAAAGCGGACAATACGGCCTCCGTGGGTCAATTCTTCCGTAACGACGGCGCTGAGGCGACCATCGCCAAAGATGACACGAGTACCAACCTTGAGGCGTTTGGCAGGTTTAGCCAGAACTTCCCACTCATCACCACTAGTATTTTTGAGTAGGAGAAGTTCCACATGGCCTCCTGTCTCTTCCTTTTGACCATAGAGGCGGGCAGGGAGAACGCGAGTGTCATTCATGACAAGAGCATCACCAGGTTCCAGCATATCGATAATAGAGTGGAAGTGTTTATCCTGCATTTCTCCCGTCTCACGATTAACGATAAGGAGTTTAGACGCATCTCGTTTTTCCAGTGGTGTTTGGGCAATCAATTCCTCAGGCAAGTGGAAATCAAAATCAACTGTATTCATATATCTGTTCATTCTTTCTAAATTCTAATCCTATCCATTATAACATGTTTCAAGTTTGGACGCTCTTTTTTTAGAAATTAAATCGTTTTCACTTGACAAAAATTGGTCTATACCATATAATAAATATAGATTAAAACGGAGGATGAAAAGATGAAAGTTATTAAAGTTGAAAATCAAGTCGAAGGTGGAAAAGTTGCTTTTGAGATTTTGAAGGAAAAATTGGCCAATGGTGCTCAAACATTAGGACTTGCGACAGGAAGTAGCCCGCTTGAATTTTACAAAGAAATCGTTGAAAGTGACCTTGATTTTTCAAATCTAACCAGTGTAAACCTCGATGAGTATGTAGGGCTTGATGGAGATAATCCACAGTCTTACCGTTACTTCATGCAAGAAAACTTGTTTAACCAAAAACCATTTAAAGAAAGTTTCTTGCCACGTGGTGTTAAGGATAATGCTGAAGAAGAAGTAGAACGCTACAATCAAATTTTGGATGACCATCCTGTTGATTTGCAAATTTTGGGAATCGGTCGCAATGGACATATTGGCTTTAACGAGCCAGGAACTCCATTTGATAGCCAAACGCATCTAGTCGAACTTGACCAGTCTACTATCGAAGCTAATGCTCGCTTCTTTGACAAGATTGAAGACGTTCCAACTCAAGCCATTTCAATGGGAATTAAAAACATCTTGGATGCCAAGTCAATTATTCTCTTTGCCTACGGTGAGTCGAAAGCAGAAGCCATTGCCGGAACAGTATCAGGCCCAGTGACTGAGAATCTCCCAGCAAGTAGCCTACAAAACCACCCTGATGTGACTATTATCGCTGATGCAGAAGCGCTCAGCTTACTTGAAAAATAAAAATTACAAGAACCGCTTGCTCTTTGGAGTGAGTGGTTTTTTCTAGCTTTCATGAGTCAATAGAAAGAAGTGGTATAATAGATTGGTAGAACAACTATATCTAGTTAGGTTCAATTTTTACTATTTTATGATATACAAGGAGAGAATGAAAGTATGCTATTAGAAAATAATCTGATAAAAGACAATACACGAGCTGAAAACAAAAGCTTTCTCTATTATTTACACGAGGAAAAAGTATTTGATTCGCAGTCGCTGGCTGATTTATGTCGCTACGTAGAAAAGCTCGAGTCTATTAGTATAGATCAGATGAGAGATTTGCATTTTATTGAAAATCAAATTCTTCGTCATCTGGTATATCATTTTGACAGCAATGACTTGAGTAAGATTTCGAATCTTCCTGATCAATATTGGAAATATATTGAACCTTTTGAACAAGCCGTAACAAAGTTGTATGATTTGATGTAAAAATTGGTGGATTTGATAAAGTATAGGCAAGAAAGTAATTATTGAATCGGAAAATCGGAATAAATGTAGGTTTTCCCTTGACAATTATTCATTTTGCGTGTAAAATGGAATAGATCTTGAACTTGAAGGGAGTGAAAAAAATGTCTAAAACAGTAGTACGTAAGAATGAATCTCTTGACGATGCACTTCGTCGTTTCAAACGTGCGGTTACTAAAGCTGGTACTCTTCAAGAAACACGCAAACGTGAATTCTATGAAAAACCTTCTGTAAAACGTAAACGTAAATCAGAAGCAGCTCGTAAACGTAAAAAATTCTAATTTGAAATGAAAGGCTAGACTTGTCTAGTCTTTTTTTACATAGTGTTTAGAGGAATAAATTGTTATGAGAGAGTATATAAAAGAATATCAAAAGATGCGTGAAAATCACTTGGAAGATTGGGGTTATTGTGCTGATCCGATCGATTGGAAGGAATTTGAAGAGTCAAACCAAAGAATTTTTGAAAAGTATTTGACAGATTCAAAAGTATCGTCTGACAAGGTTTTAAGGGTAAAATTATACAGTAGCTTATTGCTAGATGATATTAAATATTTTGCCTATTATGCTGCGTTTTTAGATGGGGATTATAAGCAGTTAAACAACGCTCTATGGCAAACAGGAAGAACCGAGTTGCTGAGAGGCGGTTTGTTGGCAAGTGGAACCATCTACACAGATGGGATTTTGAATGGCTTGTTTACCTCTTTTGCTTGTAACGATTTTTCAGTCATTCCATTTTTCGTCCCCAAAGATTTACCCTTGTTGAGAGGAACCTATTATCCAGAAAATGTGATTAATCTTTTATACGCTCTTTATTATCAAGATGAAGAAAGATTATCCGAGTCCCTCTTGCGTGCACAACAGTTTTTAGAGAAGAAAAAACGAACTGGTATGGAAGAATTTTCTGTTCGGTATTTTATCAGTTTGGCAAGAAAAGATGCAGTTGCATTAAGTGAGTCCTTACAAAGTTTATGCCAAGCTTATCAGAGACGAGGCTTCCCCTATGAAAAGATTGATAAGTGCTTTGCGGATGAGATCCATGGTCTATATCGTTTGGTACGATTTTTTGACCATTCCTTGTTCGAAGAAGTCAGTATGCCATCTCATAAAACTGTTTTGAAGGAGTTTGAAGAATGGCAAGTCCGAAATCAGTTTCCAAAAGGTCAACAGTTCTATATCTATCCTCAAGATATGGCTGATGCAAACAGAATGTTAACAAAAGGTCTTCCAAGGATTTACTTAGAAAAATCTGGAAGGGACTTGGTGATAGATGTTGACCAATTTGCAGTAGATTTGTCTCGATTAATTTGAAGGAGTACGAAAAGACTTCCTAGTCAAATCTTTTCCCAAGCTACATCAAATAAATACTGTAAATCCTGCAAAAAAAGGAAACTTCCACCTACAATCTGATATAATAGTAGGGAGAACTCGATTGAAGGAGGAAATTATGTCGGTTTTAGTAAGAGATGTCATTGAAAAACTCAGACTAGATATTGTCTATGGTGAAGGCGAATTACTTGAAAAAGAAATCAATACTGCAGACATTATGAGACCTGGTCTTGAAATGACGGGCTATTTTGATTACTATACACCAGAACGGATTCAGCTTTTAGGGATGAAGGAGTGGTCCTATTTAGTTGCCATGCCTGCCCAGAACCGTTATCAAGTTTTGAAGAAAATGTTTCTACCTGAAACACCTGCGGTTATCGTGGCTCGTGGTCTGGTGGTACCAGAGGAAATGTTGAGGGCTGCTAGAGAATGCAAGATTGCGATTTTAACCAGTCGAACAGCAACCAGTCGTTTATCTGGAGAACTTTCTAGCTACCTTGATTCCCGTTTGGCTAAACGTACCAGTGTGCACGGTGTCTTGATGGATATCTATGGCATGGGTGTCTTGATCCAAGGGGATAGTGGTATCGGTAAGAGCGAGACAGGTCTTGAACTTGTGAAGCGTGGACACCGTCTAGTAGCAGACGATCGTGTAGATATTTATTCTAAGGATGAGATGACTCTTTGGGGCGAACCTGCTGAAATCTTGAAACATTTACTTGAGATTCGTGGAGTTGGGATTATCGATATCATGAGTCTCTATGGTGCAAGTGCTGTAAAAGATTCTTCACAAGTTCAGCTAGCAGTTTATTTGGAAAATTACGATACGCATAAGACCTTTGACCGTCTAGGAAACAATGCTGAAGAACTCGAAGTTTCTGGTGTAACGATTCCGCGTATCCGCATCCCAGTAAAAACAGGACGCAATATCTCCGTTGTCATTGAGGCGGCTGCCATGAACTACCGTGCTAAAGAAATGGGCTTTGATGCGACACGTTTATTTGAAGAACGCTTGACAAATCTAATCGCTCAAAATGAGGTGAAACATGATTAATCCAGTCGCATTTGAAATTGGTCCCTTTGCTATTCGTTGGTATGCTTTGTGTATTGTAGCTGGTTTGGTTCTGGCAGTCTATCTTGCTATGAAAGAAGCTCCTAAAAAGAAAATCCTGTCAGATGATATTTTAGATTTTATCCTGATTGCTTTTCCGGTAGCTATTTTAGGTGCTAGACTATACTACGTACTCTTTCGTTTAGATTATTATCTGCAAAATCCAGGTGAAATCATTGCCATCTGGAATGGTGGTTTGGCCATTTACGGAGGCTTGATAGCGGGCGCTATTGTTCTTTATATCTTTGCAGATAGAAAGTTGATTAATACTTGGGATTTCTTAGACATTGCAGCACCGAGCGTCATGGTTGCCCAGAGTTTAGGGCGCTGGGGGAACTTCTTTAACCAAGAAGCTTATGGTGCAGCGGTAGATAGTCTGGATTATTTGCCAGGCTTTATCCGTGACCAGATGTACATTGAGGGTAGCTACCGTCAGCCGACCTTCTTATATGAGTCGGTTTGGAATCTGATTGGATTTGCTTTGATTTTGATTTTTAGACGAAAATTAAAGGGAATCAGACGTGGTCAGATCACTGCTTTCTACTTGATTTGGTACGGTTTTGGTCGTATGATCATCGAAGGAATGCGGACAGATAGTCTCATGTTCTTTGGTCTGCGAGTTTCCCAATGGTTATCAGTTGTCCTTATCGGACTCGGTATTTTTATCATACTTTATCAAAATCGAAAGAAAGCCCCTTTCTATCATACAGAGGAGGAAAAATAAATGTTAGAAGTTGCATATATACTTGTTGCGATTGCTTTGATTGTCTGTTTAGTCTATTTGACAATCACGATTCAAAAAGCAGGTCGAATGATTGATGAGACGGAGAAAACCATCAAAACCTTGTCTTCAGATGTAGATGTTACCTTACATCATACCAATGAATTGTTGGTAAAAGTTAATGTCTTGGTTGACGATATCAATATCAAAGTTGCGACGATTGATCCACTCTTTACGGCGGTGGCTGACTTATCTGAGTCAGTATCTGACCTCAACCAACATGCACGTGTTTTAGGCAAAAAAGCTTCATCTGCTGGTTCAAAGACCATTAAAACAGGTGCAGGCTTGTCAGCTCTTCGTGTTGCAAGTAAATTTTTCAAAAAATAAAAAAGGAGAAATCTCATGGGAAAACTATCCTCTATCCTTTTAGGAACTGTATCAGGTGCAGCTTTGGCCTTGTTCTTAACCAGTGACAAGGGCAAGCAAGTTTGCAGTCAAGCTCAAGATTTTCTAGATGATTTGAGAGAAGATCCAGAATATGCCAAAGAGCAAGTCTGTGAGAAATTGACAGAAGTGAAAGAACAAGCAACGGACTTTGTGCTGAGAACAAAGGAACAAGTAGAATCTGGTGAAATTACTTTTGAAAGTGTCCTTGATCAAGCCAAAACATGTGCACGACAAGCGACGGAAGTATCAAAAGAAACCTTTAACAATCTCAAGGAGCAATGGCAAGAACAGTCAGCAACTCCCGATGTTGCTGAAGACCAAGAAGAAATCATCATTGATATTACTGAAGTATAAGGTATCACCATCTCTGGTTCTGGAGATGGTGATTTTTATCTGGAAAGCAGTCTTTGTGGTATAATAAATACTATGCAGAAAAAACCAACGTCAGCCTATGTGCATATCCCCTTTTGCACACAGATTTGTTATTATTGTGACTTTTCAAAGGTGTTTATTAAGAATCAACCAGTAGATAGTTATTTGGAGCATCTGCTAGAAGAGTTTCGTTCTTATGATATCCAAAAGTTGCGAACTCTCTATATTGGAGGTGGGACACCAACAGCTTTGTCAGCTCCGCAACTAGAAGTGCTCTTGAATGGCTTGACCAAAAACTTGGACTTGTCAGTCTTAGAAGAGTTGACCATTGAGGCCAATCCAGGAGATCTAGACGTGGATAAGATTGCGGTTTTGAAACAGTCGCCAGTCAATCGTGTTTCACTCGGTGTGCAGACCTTTGATGACAAAATGCTGAAAAAGATTGGGCGCAGTCATTTGGAGAAGGATATTTATGAAAATATCGACCGTCTTAAATTGGCTGGTTTTGACAATATCTCCATCGACTTGATCTACGCTCTTCCCGGTCAGACCATGGATCAGGTCAAGGAAAATGTGGCTAAGGCCATTTCGCTTGATATTCCTCATATGAGCCTTTATAGCTTGATTTTGGAGAATCATACGGTCTTTATGAACCGTATGCGTCGTGGGAAACTGCCCCTGCCCAAGGAGGAACTGGAAGCGGAGATGTTTGAGTACATCATCGCAGAGCTTGAGCGAGCTGGTTTTGAGCATTATGAGATTTCGAATTTCTCTAAGCCTGGATTTGAAAGTCGCCACAATCTCATGTACTGGGATAATGCCGAGTATTATGGTATCGGTGCGGGTGCTTCAGGTTATGTCAATGGGGTACGTTATAAAAACCACGGTCCTATCCGCCACTATCTCAATGCGGTAGAGGCAGGAAATGCTCGGATTACAGAAGAACACCTGAGTCAAAGGGAGCAGATGGAAGAAGAAATGTTCCTAGGCCTCCGCAAGAAATCTGGGGTTTCCATGGCGCGATTTGAGGAAAAATTCGAACGGTCTTTTGATGGACTTTATGGCGAAATCATCAGAGACTTGGTTCAACAAGGTCTTATGCAGATCGATGGTGATCGTGTCCGAATGACAAAGAGAGGTCTCTTTTTAGGAGACACTGTAGCAGAACGATTTATTTTGGAGTAGAACAATGGGCTTAACTTATCAAATGAAAATGAAAATTCCTTTTGATATGGCGGACATGAACGGTCATATCAAACTTCCAGATGTGATTTTGCTGTCCCTGCAAGTATCAGGTATGCAGTCGATTGAACTGGGAGTTAGCGACAAGGACGTATTGGAGCGTTACAATCTGGTCTGGATTATTACAGACTATGCGATTGATGTGGTTCGCTTGCCTCGCTTTGCTGAAGAGATTACGATTGAAACAGAAGCGTTGACTTACAATCGTCTTTTTTGCTACCGGCGTTTCACTATCTATGATGAAGCAGGTCAAGAAATCATTCGCATGGTAGCAACCTTTGTTCTCATGGACAGAGATAGTCGGAAAGTCCATGCTGTAGAACCGGAGATTGTTGCGCCTTACCAGTCTGAGTTTGATAAAAAACTCATCCGTGGGCCAAAGTATGTAAATCTAGAAGATCCAATCAGTAAAGACTACCATGTTCGTTTTTACGATTTGGATATGAATGGTCATGTCAATAATAGTAAATACCTAGACTGGATTTTTGAGGTCATGGGTGCCGATTTTCTAACCAAGTACATTCCAAAGAAAATCAATCTCAAGTATGTCAAAGAAGTGCGGCCAGGTGGCATGATTGCTTCAGCGTATGAACTCAAGGGACTAGAAAGCAAGCATGAGATTATCAGTGATAGCGAGATCAATGCCCAAGCTATGATTACTTGGCAAGAAATAAAAAAGGACTAAAGAGAGATGACATATAAAGGTTATTTAATTGATTTAGACGGGACCATTTACAAAGGGAAAGACCGGATTCCCGCGGGAGAGGCTTTTGTGCATGAATTGCAGAAGCGAGAAATTCCCTATCTCTTTGTAACCAACAATACAACCCGAACTCCAGAGAGTGTTCAAGAGATGTTGGTTCAAAATTTTAATATTGATACGCCTCTATCAACTGTCTACACGGCAACTTTGGCAACCATCGACTATATGAATGACTTGGGACTGGAAAAGACAGTCTATGTCATCGGAGAAGCAGGACTCAAGGATGCCATTCAGGCAGCTGGTTATGTCGAAGACAAGGAAAATCCTGCCTATGTGGTAGTTGGACTGGACTGGCAAGTCGACTATGAAAAATTTGCCACAGCAACTCTAGCTATCCAAAAGGGTGCTCACTTTATCGGAACCAACCCTGACCTCAATATCCCGACGGAACGTGGTCTTTTGCCAGGTGCTGGTTCACTAATTACACTTCTTGAAGTAGCAACACGAGTAAAACCAGTTTATATTGGGAAACCAAATGCTATCATCATGGACAAGGCGGTTGAGCACTTAGGTTTGAAAAGAGAAGAATTGCTCATGGTTGGAGACAATTACCTGACAGATATCCGAGCAGGGATTGACAATGGCATTCCAACTCTCTTGGTGACAACAGGTTTTACCAAAGCAGAAGAAGTGGGGAACCTGCCAATCGCACCAACTCATGTAGTTTCTAGTCTTGCGGAGTGGAATTTTGATGAAAACTAAACTGACCTTTTGGGGAAGTATGCTCTTTCTTCTCTCCCTGTCTATCCTCTTAACCATTTATCTGGCTTGGATTTTCTATCCCATGGAGATTCAGTGGCTGAACTTAGCGAATCGAGTCTATCTAAAGCCAGAAACCATTCAGTACAATTTTCATATCTTGATGAATTACCTGACCAATCCCTTTAGTCAGGTCTTAGAGATGCCAGATTTTCGTTCGTCAGAGGCTGGTCTACACCACTTTGCGGTGGTGAAGAATCTCTTTCACCTAGTTCAGCTAGTTGCCCTAGTGACGCTACCAAGTTTCTATTTCTTTGTTAGAAAGATTGTGAAAAAAGGCTTTTTGCCCCTATATCGTAAAAGTATCTTGACTTTATTAGCCTTGCCTTTGATCATTGGGCTTGTAGGAGTGGTGATTGGTTTTGAGCAATTCTTTACTCTTTTCCATCAGATTCTCTTTGTGGGAGATGATACTTGGCTTTTTGATCCAGCAAAGGATCGAGTTATTCTGATTTTACCAGAGATTTTCTTCCTCCATGCCTTTGTACTTTTCTTTGCTTTGTATGAAGGAATATTAGGTTTCCTTCTTGTCGAGGCTTCAAGGAAAAAGTAGATAAAATTCTGTATTTTTAATAAAAAACGAGAGAAGTTACTCTGCTCCCTATATATTGTTAGGTTATCCTAAAGATAAACTTGTAAAACAGGTAATTTTTACAGAAAAGAGTCTATTTTCTATGAAAAAATAGGCTTTTTTTCTAAAAATACCTAGTCAAGCGCTTTATTTTTTTGTATAATAGAAATAGCAAGTATAGATAAAAGAAGAGAAAAGCATGATTACACTATTTTTATCACCGAGTTGTACATCATGTCGTAAGGCAAAGGCTTGGTTAGAGACGCATAAAGTGCCCTTTCAAGAGCATAATATTATGACTAGTCCTTTAACAAGAAAAGAATTACAACATATTCTTTCCTTGACCGAAAATGGTACTGATGACATCATTTCAACTCGTTCAAAAATTTTTCAAAAATTGGATATTGATGTAGAGAGTATCTCGGTATCGGAGTTGCTTCAGTTGATTGAGCAATATCCTAGTCTTTTGCGTCGCCCAATTATTATAGATACCAAACGCATGCAAATCGGTTTTAATGAAGATGAGATTCGTGCTTTTCTCCCTCGTAGTTACCGTAAACAAGAATTGAAAGAAGCAACATTGAGAGCTGGTATAGGATAGATGAACAAACAGTATAGTTACCCACTAGATTTGTCGTGGAGCACTGAAGAACTTGCTTCAGTGCTTTCTTTTTTTAATGATGTTGAAGCTGCTTATGAAGATAAGGTAGAAGCAAAAAAACTGTTAGATTCCTATAAGGAATTTAAGTCTGTCGTCCCGAGCAAAAGTGAAGAAAAGCGCCTAGGTCGCGAATTTGAGACGGCTAGCGGTTATTCCTTCTATCATGCAGTTCAATTAGCAAAAGAAAAAAGAGAAGGGAAGATTTCTCTTGGAAACTAAATTTGAATTTGCCAAACAGATTGTGCAGGAAGCTGCTGACTATATTTTGGCTCACATGAAAGAAGATTTGCAGGTTGAGCGCAAGTCTTCGCCTACAGACTTGGTGACGCGTTTGGACAAGGAGGTCCAGGAACTCTTGGTTGAACGGATCAAGTCCTCCTATCCTGAGGACTTGATTTGCGCGGAAGAGGGCTGCTTACGTGCTGCAGTCGGTCAAGGTTCCGTTTGGGTGATTGATCCCATTGACGGTACCAATAACTTTGTCGCCCAGCAGGAAGATTTTGCCGTGATGTTGGCTTATTTTGAGGATGGTGTGGGCAAATTTGGCATCATCTATGATGTCATGAAAGGTGATTGTTACCATGGTGGTGGTGCCTTTCCTCCTTGCCGCAATAATGAGCCCTTACCGCCTTTTAGAAAGAAACCTCTTCAAGAATTTTTAGTTGCTGGTAACTCAGGTATGTTTGAAAGCAATGAGTGGGGTTTGGGTGATTTGGGTCGAGCAGCGTTGGGAGTCCGTGTCTACGGCAGTGCGGCCATTAGTTTTGCCAAGGTTTTATCGGGTCGTCTTCTGACTTATATTACCTACCTGCAGCCATGGGATTACGCTGCGGCCAGTATCTTAGGGGAAAGTCTGGGTTATCGCCTTCTTACGGTATCGGGTGAGCTTGCTGATTTTAAAACACGTCAGCCTGTCATGATGGTGCCAATCGAGATGCAAGAGGAGATTCAGTCTTATATCTACGAAAGGAAAGAGAACTAAATGCAATTTCCAGAAGGATTTGTTGAAAAATATGAAGCGATACTAGAAGATGAGGCAAGAGACTTTCTTGCCTCTTTTAAACAAGAAGCAGTTTCGGCTTTTCGAGTCAATCCCTTAAAAGAAAGTCAGTTATCGTTTGCAGATGCTATTCCAAATACACCTTGGGGGTATTATGGTAAGGTTTCTGGAAAGTCACCAGAGCACGTGACAGGTCTTGTTTATTCGCAAGAGCCTGCAGCCCAAATGGTGGCCCAGGTAGCTCAACCAAGACCTGGCATGAAAGTCTTGGACTTGGCGGCAGCACCAGGTGGAAAATCCACTCAACTAGCAGCTTATCTGGCTAATCAAGGAGTCCTTGTTTCCAACGAAATTTCAAGCAAGCGTGCTAAGATTTTAGTGGAAAATATGGAGCGATTTGGAGCGACAAACGTTGTTGTGACTAATGAATCTGCTGACCGCTTGGCCAAGGTTTTTAAAGGTTACTTTGATGTGATTGTTCTTGATGCACCTTGCTCAGGTGAAGGGATGTTTCGTAAGCAGCCAGATGCCATGGATTATTGGAGTACCGATTATCCGAGCCAATGTGCTAGTCTCCAAAGGGAAATTTTAGAAGATGCAGTGACCATGCTTGCTGAAGGTGGCCGTTTAGTTTATTCGACCTGTACTTGGGCACCAGAGGAAAATGAAGAAATCGTCCACTGGTTACTTGATACTTATGATTTTGAACTGCTTCCAGTTGATCATGTGAACGGTATGGTAGCAGGAATTGACCTTCCTGAAACGGCGCGGATGTATCCTCATCATTTCAAGGGAGAAGGTCAGTTTGTTGCCCACCTGCAGTTTAAGGGACAAAATCCAGCACCTAAATTCAAAGCTAGCAAGAGCAATCTCAGTCCTGAGCAACTGGCTTTGTGGCAAGAATTTGCCCAAAAACACTTGCGAGTCAATCTAACTGGTATCTTGCAAACTTTTGGAGATCAACTCTATCTCTTGCCAGAGATGCTACCTGATCTAGGAAAACTCAAAATTGCCCGAAATGGGCTCCATCTGGGGACTTTTAAAAAGAAACGCTTTGAACCAAGCTTTGCTCTGGGATTAGCCTTGAAACCAAGCCAAGTAAAACAAAGTGTTGAAATCAATGATGAGAACTTTGTAAAATATGTGGCTGGCGAGACTGTTCAATTGTCTGAAGCTCGACCAAATGGATGGTACCAAGTTGTGGTTCAAGGAAACGGATTAGGCTTTGCCAAGGTAACGGGAAATGTTTTGAAAAATTATTATCCAAAAGGACTCAGATTCAGGTGAAAAAGCTAGTCAAAGAGCCTATTCTATGTTATAGTGGAAGTATGAGTTTTTTCTGATAGTCTTTCATTATTACTTATATTATACGATGGAATTGTCCGCTCCTAAGAATGACTAGATAAAATGAAGAGGGGCAATCATTGATGATAATTGGATGATCAGGACAAACGGAAGAAATCAGAACATTTATCATTATGTTCAAGGAGAATAACAGTGAAAAAAAGAAAAAAGCTCGTCATGTCTCTTGCAGCTCTTTTGATGGCAGGTTCTCTAGCAGGATGCGCTAGCTGGATTGATCGTGGAGAATCCATGACAGCCGTTGGTTCAACTGCTCTTCAGCCTCTTGTCGAAGCGGCAGCAGATGAATTTGGTTCTAGAAACATCGGAAAAACAGTCAATGTTCAAGGTGGAGGATCGGGTACAGGCTTATCCCAAGTCCAGTCTGGAGCAGTTGACATCGGGAACTCTGACGTCTTTGCAGAGGAAAAAGAAGGAATCGATTCTTCAGCTCTGGTAGACCACAAGGTTGCAGTGGCTGGTCTTGCAGTGATTGTAAACAAGGAAGTGGATGTTGAAAATCTCACAACCGAGCAACTTCGCAAAATCTTTACAGGTGAAGTGACCAACTGGAAAGAAGTTGGGGGCAAAGACCTGGCCATTTCAATCATCAACCGAGCAGCAAGTTCTGGTTCACGAGCGACGTTTGATACGGTTGTTATGAATGGCCAAGCGGCAATGCAGAGCCAAGAACAGGATTCTAACGGGATGGTCAAGTCTATTGTATCCCAAACCCCTGGAGCCATTTCTTACTTGGCTTTTGCCTATGTAGATGACTCCGTGAAAAGCATGAAACTGAATGGGTATGAACCTACGTCTGAAAATGTAACGACCAACAACTGGCCTTTGTGGTCTTATGAACATATGTACACACTTGGTCAGCCAAATGAGTTAGCTGCTGAATTCCTGAATTTCGTCCTCTCAGATGAAGCCCAAAATGGAATTGTTAAGGGCATGGGCTATATCTCTATCAATGAAATGAAAGTCCAAAAGGATGCTTCAGGTACCGTTACAGCAGTAGAAGGAGGTCAATAATGAATCAAGAAGAATTATCAAAAAAATTACTATCTCCTTCAAAGAACTCTCGCCTTGAGAAGTTCGGTAAAGGTTTGACCTTCACCTGCCTTTCTTTGATTGTTATCATTGTGGCCATGATTTTGATTTTTGTAGCCCAAAAAGGCTTATCGACCTTCTTTGTCAATGGGGTCAACATCTTTGATTTCCTCTTTGGACAAACTTGGAATCCTTCAGGGAAACAATTTGGTGCCCTTCCAATGATTTTGGGTTCCTTTATTGTGACGATTTTATCAGCCCTCATCGCAACACCCTTCGCTATCGGAGCTGCAGTCTTTATGACAGAAGTCTCACCAAAGGGTGCAAAGATTTTGCAACCAGCCATTGAACTTCTCGTCGGTATTCCTTCAGTCGTCTATGGATTTATCGGTTTGCAAGTTGTGGTGCCTTTTGTTCGTAGCATCTTTGGTGGAACTGGTTTTGGGATCTTATCAGGGATTTTCGTTCTCTTTGTCATGATCCTACCAACTGTAACCTTTATGACAACAGACAGCTTGCGTGCTGTTCCTCGTCATTACCGTGAAGCCAGTTTAGCTATGGGAGCCACTCGTTGGCAAACCATCTGGCGTGTGACCTTGAAAGCAGCACGTTCAGGTATTTTCACTGCAGTGGTCTTTGGGATGGCGCGTGCTTTCGGTGAAGCTCTTGCTATTCAGATGGTTGTCGGAAACTCAGCAGTTATCCCAACTTCGCTAACAACACCAGCTGCGACCTTGACATCTGTATTGACTATGGGGATCGGAAATACCGTCATGGGAACGGTTGATAATAACGTTCTCTGGTCACTGGCCTTAGTCTTGCTCTTGATGAGTTTGGCCTTTAACAGTGTGATTAAATTGATTACGAAAGAAAGAGGAAAGAAAAACTATGCACGCTAAGAAATTAGATAAACTTGCAACAGCTGTCCTCTATACCATCGCGGGTATCATCGTGACCATTTTGGCATCTTTGATTCTCTATATCTTGGTGAGAGGGTTACCGCATATCTCTTGGTCTTTCTTGACTGGGAAATCCTCCTCTTATCAAGCAGGTGGGGGTATCGGGATTCAGCTTTATAATTCCTTCTTCCTTTTGGTCATTACCTTGATCATTTCTGTTCCCCTGTCTATGGGAGCTGGTGTTTTCCTTGCTGAGTATGCCAAAAAAGGACCTGTGACCAATTTTATTCGTACCTGTATTGAGATTTTGTCTTCTCTACCATCAGTCGTTGTAGGTCTCTTTGGTTATTTGATCTTTGTAGTCCAGTTTGAGTATGGATTTTCAATCATTTCAGGTGCCTTGGCCTTGACGGTCTTTAACCTCCCTCAGATGACTCGAAATGTTGAGGACAGTTTAAAACACGTTCACCATACACAACGTGAGGCAGGCTTGGCTCTTGGGATTTCTCGTTGGGAGACAATTGTTCATGTTGTTATTCCGGAAGCCCTACCAGGTATCGTAACGGGTGTTGTCTTGGCATCTGGCCGTATCTTTGGTGAGGCTGCCGCTCTTATCTATACGGCAGGACAATCAGCTCCCGCCCTTGACTGGTCTAACTGGAATATCCTCAGTGTTACCAGTCCTATCTCAATCTTCCGTCAAGCAGAAACCTTGGCTGTCCACATCTGGAAGGTCAACAGTGAAGGAACCATTCCTGATGCTACTATCGTATCAGCAGGTTCTGCCGCTGTGCTCCTCATCTTTATCTTGATTTTTAACTTTGGAGCACGCAAACTCGGAAGCTATTTACACAAGAAATTAACCGCTGCCTAAAGGAGAAGCCATGTCAAAATATAACTGGGATGAAAAGCATATCATCACCTTCCCTGAAGAAAAAGTGGCCCTCTCTACCAAGGATTTACATGTTTACTATGGTAAAAATGAATCCATCAAGGGCATCGATATGCAATTTGAAAAAAATAAAATTACAGCCTTGATTGGCCCCTCTGGATCAGGGAAATCTACTTATCTTCGCAGTCTCAATCGGATGAATGATACTATTGATATTGCCAAGGTCACAGGTCAAATCCTCTATCGAGGGATTGATGTTAATCGTCCAGAAATCAATGTCTATGAGATGCGCAAGCATATCGGAATGGTCTTTCAACGTCCAAATCCATTTGCTAAGTCTATTTATCGCAACATTACTTTTGCTCATGAACGTGCAGGTGTTAAGGACAAGAAAGTCCTTGATGAAATTGTAGAAACCTCTCTAAGACAGGCTGCCCTTTGGGATCAGGTCAAAGACGACCTCCACAAATCAGCCTTGATGCTTTCTGGAGGTCAGCAACAACGTCTCTGTATCGCTCGCGCCATCTCTGTTAAGCCAGATATCCTCTTGATGGATGAACCGGCTTCAGCCTTGGATCCGATTGCGACAGCCCAACTGGAAGAAACCATGTTGGAATTGAAGAAGGACTTTACCATCATTATCGTTACCCACAGTATGCAACAGGCTGCGCGTGCAAGTGACTACACAGGATTTTTCTACCTGGGTGATTTGATTGAGTATGATAAGACATCCAATATTTTCCAAAATGCTAAGTTACAGTCAACCAATGACTATGTAACAGGACACTTTGGTTAGAAAGGAAACGGTATGTCAGAAGCGATTTTACAGGTGTCAGACCTGTCCGTTTATTACAATAAAAAGAAGGCCTTGAATAGTGTTTCCCTTTCTTTCCAACCTAAGGAAATAACGGCCTTGATTGGTCCTTCTGGATCAGGAAAGTCCACCCTACTCAAAGCCATCAACCGCATGGGCGATTTAAATCCTGAGGTGACTACAACTGGATCAGTGGTCTATAACGGTCACAATATCTACAGCCCCCGTACCGATACGGTTGAATTGCGTAAGGAAATTGGTATGGTCTTTCAACAGCCCAATCCCTTCCCTATGTCTATCTACGAAAATGTTGTCTATGGGCTGCGTATCAATGGGGTTAAGGACAAGCAAGTTCTTGATGAAGCAGTAGAAAAGGCCTTGCAACGTGCTTCTATCTGGGATGAAGTAAAGGATCGTTTGCATGATTCGGCCATTGGTCTCTCTGGTGGACAACAACAACGTGTTTGTGTTGCTCGTGTCTTAGCAACCAGTCCGAAAATTATCCTCTTAGATGAACCAACTTCAGCTTTGGATCCTATTTCTGCAGGTAAGATTGAGGAAACCTTGTATGGTCTGAAAGATAAATACACCATGCTCTTGGTAACGCGTTCGATGCAACAAGCCTCTCGTATCTCTGATAAAACAGGATTTTTCCTAGATGGGGATTTGATTGAGTTTAACGATACGAAGAAGATGTTCCTAGACCCACAAAACAAGGAAACAGAAGATTATATTACAGGAAAATTTGGATAAGGAGTTGAATGATGTTACGATCTCAATTTGAAGAAGATTTGGAGAAATTGCATAACCAGTTCTATGCTATGGGACAAGAAGTGCTCTCGCAGATCAATCGTACAGTGCGTGCTTTTGTTACGCATGACCGTGATTTGGCAAAAGAAGTCATCGAAGACGATGCAGAAGTAAACGAGTATGAAGTGAAGTTGGAAAAGAAATCATTTGAAATGATTGCCCTTCAACAACCTGTTTCGCAAGATCTTCGTACCGTCTTGACCGTTCTCAAGGCAGTGTCTGACGTGGAACGCATGGGAGATCATGCAGTGTCTATAGCTGAGGCGACCATTCGTATGAAGGGGGAGCAACGTATCCCTTCTGTTGAAGAAGAAATCAAAAAGATGGGACGCGACGTGAAAAACTTTGTCGAAGCAGCTCTTGATCTCTATCTGAACGGTTCTGTGGATCAAGCCTACGAAGTAGCGGCTATGGATGAAAAAATCAACCATTACTTTGATAGCATCCGTGATCTGACTACAGAAGAAATTAGGAAAAATCCTGAAGCTATCGTTACAGGTCGTGATTACTTCCAAGTCATTTCTTTCTTGGAGCGTATCGGAGACTACGCAAAAAACATCTGTGAATGGGTTGTTTACTTTGAAACAGGTAAGATTGTAGAATTATAAAGTATTCAAATGATAAAATTATTGTGAAAGCTTATTTTTTAATATAGTAAGCTTTCGTTGTATTGATGGTTTTTTTATCAGAGGTGAGTAATGGACTACATACAGAATATAAGAAAAAAAGTTGGGAAAGATAAAATTATTTTAAATTTCACCTGTGGAATATTAAATCAATCAGGAAAAATTTTATTACAAAAAAGAGCAGATAAAGGAACGTGGGGATTACCAGGTGGTGCTATTGAATTAGGTGAATCGGCTTTAGAAGCTTTAGTGCGAGAGTTTTATGAAGAAACGGGAATCGAAGTGAGAGCGGAAAAACTCTTAAATGTTTATACTAAATATTCAGATAGTTATCCGAATGGTGATGAGGCTCAAGTTCTTACAATTTTGTATTTAGTTTCATCTGAAAATTCTATTTCTACAAATTTTTTTACAAGTGATGAAACTTTAGAATTAGGATTTTTTGATCATGGGGACATACAAAATATTGAAATTGTAAACCAGCAACATCAAGATATGATAAATGATTTTTTTGAAAATAAGTTCCCAATAGATAGATAAACTAATCTCTGAATTTCTATTTTTTGTAACTATATTTTATGAAAATGCAAGAAAAATGTTGACAAGTATTTTCAAATGAGTTATAATTATACAGAAAAAAACAGAAAGGTCGTTTATTTATGAAGTTTAAGAAGTGGATATTAGTTGTGTGTAGCATGCTTGCCAGCATGGTTTTAGTAGCTTGTCAATCCAGTACGGATAGTTCTCAGTCTGCTGTGGACGCTATTAAACAAAAGGGAAAGCTAGTTGTTGCGACCAGCCCAGACTATGCACCGTTTGAATTCCAAGCCTTGGTAGATGGTAAAAACCAAGTGGTCGGGGCAGATATTGATATGGCTCAAGCGATTGCGGATGAGCTCGGGGTTAAACTTGAAATTTCTAGCATGAGTTTTGACAATGTCTTGACCAGTCTTCAAACTGGAAAGGCTGACTTAGCCATAGCAGGAATTAGTGCTACAGATGAGAGAAAGGAAGTCTTTGACTTTTCAATTCCTTACTATGAAAATAAGATGAGTTTCTTGGTTAGAAAAGCTGATTTAGACAAATACAAGGATCTTTCAAGCCTTGCAAGTGCGAATATCGCAGCTCAAAAGGGAACTGTTCCAGAAACCATGGTCAAGGAACAATTACCAAATGCCCAGTTGACATCCTTGACCAATATGGGGGAAGCAGTCAATGAATTGCAGGCTGGAAAAGTGGATGCTGTTCATATGGATGAACCAGTTGCTCTTAGCTACGCAGGTAAAAACTCAGACCTTGTTGTTGCATCTGTTAACTTGACAATGAAAGACGGTGAAGCCAATGCCGTTGCTATCAAGAAGGATCAATCAGACTTGAAAGCAGTAGTAGATAAGGTTATCCAAAAACTGAAAGATGACGGAACCTATCAAACCTATCTAGAAAAAGCAGCGAAACTAACAGAAGTTGAACAATAAGAAAAAGCTGAGTTGGACTTTAATCCAACTCAGCTTTTATGTATTCTAATAGCTCTTCTAGATTTTCAAGAGTGACTTTGGCAAACTGATAAGGGCAGGCATCCAAATAAGCCCTCTCAAAAAAGTCTAGTTTGAGTGAGCTGTGTTTCAAACTGGCAATCTTAGGATAGTGTCTCAAATCAAGCAAAAGACCATCGTGTAGAGGGTAGTAGGGCAAGGGACAGGTGTTTTCTTCAAGCACTTCCTTAATCCGAGCCTGATAGTTCTCTTGAAGGGTCAGTCGAGCCAATCGATTTTTTTCAAATAACTGGCTATCAATGTAAAGAGAAAGAGCCTTTTGCATGATGAGATTGCTGTCATAGTCTAGGATATTTTTATAGGAAACAAAGGCCTCTTTTAGGGCATTTGGGAGAATGAGGGCGGTAATACGAAGGGCTGGAAAGAGACTGGTTGAGAAGGATTTGATATAAATAACCCGATCCCCTGTATCCAGATAGTGGAAAGTTTGCCTTTTTTTAGGGTCTAAATCTCCTAGATAGTCATCCTCTACGATGTAAACACCATACTGGTTTGCTAGATCCAGAATAGCCCTTTTTTCCTGATCAGAATAGGAATGACCTAGGGGATAGTGGAAGCGAGGAATCGTATAGAAAAACTTGATTTTCCCAGATTTGAACTGTTCTTCCAGTTCTTCAAGGTCAATGCCATCAATACGGCGTTCAATGGTCTGGTAGGCTAATCCTTGAGCGACCAAGAGACGATTCATCCGGTGGTAGGTCGGCTGTTCGACCAAAATCTCAGTTCCCTGGCTCGGGAAATCAATCTGAGAAAGGATAAAGAGAGCTTGCTGGGTGCCAGAAGTTAGAACCAGTTGATCGGGTTTGCAGTAGAGAGCCTGGTCAAAGAGGAGTTGATGGACAGATTGTCTGAGTTCCTCAAGGCCTTCTTGGTTGTCATAGTAGTTGAAGAGGTAGTTTTCTCGACCTATCAGGGTTTCGTTGACGCAGAGTCGGAAGTCGTCATAGGCACTGGCATGTTCGTCAGTGACTTCGATTTCCAAGTCTTGGTGCTGTCCTTGTTCCAGAACATAGTAGCCACTTTGGGGTTTGGCATAGAGGTATTGTTCATGGCGTAATTCCAGCAGGGCTCGTTGGATAGTGTCCTTGCTACAGTGGAAGTCTTGGCTCAGTTGACGGATAGAGGGAAGCCGGCTACCTGTTGGGAATTTTCCTGATTCAATCCCCTTTTTTAGAAAGGAAACGACTGCTTGGTATTTACTTTCTTTCTTCATTCCAGACCTCCGTTGATTTTGTTACATTGTACCTTTTTTTTGCCTCCTTTGCAATGGGAAAAACATTCCCCCTTTCACAACTAGGAGCAAATGTGGTATACTTAGAAAGTATGATGATTCATTGAACAGAAGATAAGAAAGAGAATGGATAGAAAAGTGCAGGAACCGGTTAAATTATTTCAATACAATACTTTAGGTGCCCTAATGGCAGGTCTCTATGGTGGAACCATGACAGTAGGAGAATTGCTGGAACATGGTGACCTCGGCTTGGGAACTTTGGATTCGATTGATGGGGAGTTGATTGTCCTTGATGGCAAGGCTTATCAAGCCAAGGGGTCTGGTCAAACGCCTGAAATCGTTGAGGTGGCAACGGATGCTCTTATTCCCTATGCAGCAGTGGTCCCTCATCAGGCAGAAGTGATTTTTCGTCAGCGCTTTGAGATGACAGATAAGGAATTGGAGAAGCGAATTGAGTCCTACTATGATGGGGAAAATCTTTTTCGTTCCATCAAGATTCATGGCGAATTTTCACAAATGCATGTGCGGATGATTCCCAAATCCACACCTGATACCAAGTTTGCTGATGTCGCGACTCACCAACCTGAATATAGCCGTGAAAATGTATCGGGAACTATTGTTGGATTTTGGACACCTGAGATTTTCCATGGGGTGAGTGTTGCAGGCTATCATTTGCATTTTATCTCAGATGACTTGACCTTTGGTGGTCATGTGATGGACTTTGTTATCAAAGAAGGAATGATTGAGGTTGGGGCAGTCGACCAGTTGGACCAACGTTTTCCAGTCCAAGATCGCCAGTATTTATTTGCCAAATTTAACGTTGACGAGATGAAGAAAGATATTGATAAGTCAGAATAGGAGAAAAAGATGACAGTACATATTATCCTTACCATGATCGCTTTGGTTCTCATTCTAGTAAGTGGGACTTGGTATGCTAAAAAACGATTTAAAATCTCTCTTGCAGTGATGGGCTTGGGGGCAATCGCATTTTTTGTTTCTTCTCAAGTGTTAGAGAAGATGGTTCACTTTCTGATACTCCATCCGCAAAAAGATGGAACCATTCCGCTTATGCAGGAGCAGCCTTTCTTATACGTCCTTTATGGGATTGCCATGGCTGCCCTCTTTGAAGAGACGGCTCGTCTTATCTTTTTTAAATGGTTGGAGAAAAAGAGAAAGCTAGAAGATCGAGATGCTTTGGCCTATGGTTTGGGACATGGGGGCTTGGAAATGCTCTATCTCGGAATGGGAAGTTTGATCAGTTTGTTGATTCTCTTTTCACTCATGCAGTCTTCAAATACTGATGTAGCCAATCTCCTTCCAAAGTCTACACTCGAAACGGTCCAGTCTTTATCAGTTTGGCAGGTTTATTTACTAGGAGTTGAGCGTTTGCTTGCCTTAGTTCTGCAAATCGGCCTTTCCATCTGGGTCTATCAAAGTGTTCGTCAAAAGAAATGGATCTACCTTGTTGCTGCCTATGGTTTGCATGCCTTGTTTGACTTGGCTCCAGCCTTATCTCAGGTTGGATGGATTGCAAATCCGCTTCTAGTGGAGGGCATTCTTCTTGTAGAAGTACTGGCCTTTGTCTGGCTTACAAAATCTACATTTTGGAAAAAATCATAAAAAGAGGGGTGCCCTCTTTTTTTATGTAAAGATAAAACAGGCTCTTTTTATGGTCGTCAAATGTCTCTAAAAATGGTATAATGGAATGAATTTTGAAAAAGGAAGAGTGACATGTCAGTAAAAGAAAAAATGCTTGAAATCCTGGAAGGAATCGATATTCGTTTTAAGGAACCTTTGAAGACCTATACCTATACCAAGGTAGGAGGTCGAGCGGATTATCTAGTTTTGCCACGCAATCGCTATGAGATGGCCCGTGTCGTCCAATTTGCCAATCAAGAGAATATTCCTTGGATGGTGCTTGGGAATGCCAGCAATATCATCGTGCGTGAAGGTGGGATCCGTGGTTTTGTCATCTTGTGCGATAAGCTTAATAACGTTTCAGTTGATGGTTACACTATTGAAGCAGAAGCGGGTGCTAATTTAATCGAGACAACACGTATTGCCCTTCGTCATAGTTTGACTGGTTTTGAGTTTGCTTGTGGCATTCCAGGGAGTGTCGGCGGTGCGGTCTTTATGAATGCGGGTGCTTACGGAGGTGAGATTGCCCATATTTTGCAGTCTTGTAAGATTCTGACCAAGGAAGGGGAAATCGAGACCTTATCTGCCAAGGATTTGGCTTTTGGTTACCGCCATTCAGCTATTCAGGATTCTGGGGCCATTGTCTTGTCAGCTAAATTTGCCCTAGCTCCAGGGAGTCATCAGGTTATCAAGCAAGAGATGGATCGCTTGACGCATCTACGTGAACTCAAGCAACCATTAGAATACCCATCTTGTGGTTCAGTCTTTAAGCGTCCAGTCGGGCATTTTGCAGGACAATTGATTTCAGAAGCTGGTTTGAAGGGCTACCGTATCGGTGGTGTCGAAGTCTCAGAAAAACATGCAGGCTTTATGATTAATGTAGCCGATGGGACTGCAAGAGATTATGAAGACTTAATTGAGTCTGTCATTGAAAAAGTTAAAGAACATTCAGGTGTTACCTTAGAGCGAGAAGTTCGTATCTTGGGTGAACATGAATAACATTATTTTTACATAGCATTCAAAGATTGGGATTTTATCGCTAAATGAGGTTTAGGTCAATTTATTTCCTACGCTTGTGTCTAGCATTCTAACAAGGTCCCAATCTGTTAATTTACGAAGAAAAAGGAATTTAGAGGAATTGAAAAAACCAATTATTGAATTCAAAAACGTCTCTAAAGTTTTTGAAGACAGCAACACCAAGGTTCTCAAAGATATTAACTTTGAGTTGGAAGAAGGAAAGTTCTATACCCTACTAGGCGCATCTGGTTCAGGAAAATCAACCATTCTAAATATCATTGCAGGTTTACTGGATGCGACGACAGGGGATATTTTACTGGATGGGGTGCGGATCAATGATATCCCAACTAATAAACGAGATGTCCATACGGTCTTCCAATCCTATGCCTTGTTTCCACATATGAATGTGTTTGAAAATGTTGCCTTTCCACTCCGCTTGCGTAAAATCGACAAGAAAGAAATCGAGCAACGCGTAGCGGAAGTTCTCAAGATGGTTCAGTTGGAAGGTTACGAGAAGCGTTCCATCCGTAAACTCTCTGGAGGACAACGTCAGCGTGTGGCCATTGCCCGTGCCATCATCAACCAACCCCGTGTGGTCTTGCTGGACGAGCCTTTGTCAGCGCTGGACTTGAAATTGCGAACAGACATGCAGTATGAACTGCGTGAATTGCAACAACGATTGGGAATTACCTTTGTCTTTGTCACTCATGATCAGGAAGAAGCCCTGGCTATGAGTGACTGGATTTTCGTTATGAACGATGGCGAGATTGTTCAGTCTGGAACGCCGGTGGACATCTACGATGAGCCAATCAACCACTTTGTTGCCACTTTTATTGGTGAGTCCAATATCTTGCCAGGAACCATGATTGAAGACTACTTGGTCGAGTTTAACGGCAAACGATTTGAAGCGGTCGATGGTGGGATGAAGCCAAACGAACCTGTGGAAGTTGTTATTCGTCCAGAGGACTTGCGCATCACTCTTCCTGAAGAAGGCAAGCTCCAAGTTAAGGTGGATACTCAGCTTTTCCGTGGGGTTCACTACGAGATTATCGCCTATGACGAGCTCGGAAATGAATGGATGATCCACTCGACTCGTAAGGCCATTGTGGGTGAGGAAATCGGTCTGGACTTTGAACCAGAAGACATCCACATCATGCGTCTCAACGAAACCGAAGAAGAGTTCGATGCTCGTATCGAAGAATACGTAGAAATCGAAGAGCAAGAAGCAGGTCTGATTAACGCGATCGAGGAGGAAAGAGATGAAGAAAACAACCTCTAAACTCTTTGTAGTGCCCTACATGCTTTGGATTGCCCTCTTTGTCCTCGCACCCTTGGTCTTGATTTTCGGTCAATCTTTTTTCAACATTGAAGGCCAGTTTAGTTTAGAAAACTATAAATCTTACTTTGCGTCACAAAACTTGACCTATCTCAAAATGAGCTTCAACTCTGTGCTCTATGCAGGGATTGTAACTTTAGTGACACTTCTTATCAGCTATCCAACAGCCCTCTTTTTGACCCGTCTCAAGCACCGTCAACTCTGGCTCATGCTGATTATCCTGCCAACTTGGATTAATCTGCTCCTCAAGGCTTATGCTTTTATCGGGATTTTTGGTCAAAATGGCTCTATTAATCAATTTTTGGAATTCATCGGAATCGGTTCGCAGCAGTTGCTCTTTACCGATTTCTCCTTTATCTTTGTCGCAAGTTACATCGAGCTTCCCTTTATGATTTTGCCCATTTTCAATGTCTTGGATGATATGGATAACAATCTCATCAATGCCAGCTATGACCTCGGTGCGACCAAGTGGGAGACCTTCCGCCATGTTATCTTTCCTCTATCTATGAACGGGGTGAGAAGTGGGGTTCAGTCTGTCTTTATCCCTAGTTTGAGTCTCTTCATGCTGACACGTTTGATTGGTGGGAACCGCGTTATCACATTGGGAACGGCCATTGAGCAAAACTTTCTAACCAATGACAACTACGGTATGGGTTCTACCATCGGTGTGATCCTCATCCTAACCATGTTCATCACCATGTGGGTGACCAAGGAAAGGAGAGAACGATGAAAAAATTTGCCAATCTCTATCTAGCCTTTGTCTTTATCATCCTTTATTTGCCAATTTTTTACTTGATTGGCTATGCATTTAATGCAGGGGATGATATGAACAGCTTTACAGGCTTTAGCTTGAGCCATTTTAAAACTATGTTTGGTGATGGTCGCCTCATGTTGATCCTCACCCAAACCTTTTTCTTGGCCTTTTTATCAGCCTTGATTGCGACCATTATCGGGACTTTTGGTGCTATCTATATCTATCAGTCTCGTAAGAAATACCAAGAAGCCTTTTTATCACTCAATAATATCCTCATGGTTGCGCCTGACGTTATGATTGGTGCCAGCTTCTTGATTCTCTTTACACAGCTTAAGTTTTCACTTGGCTTTTTGACTGTTCTATCTAGTCACGTGGCCTTTTCCATCCCTATCGTGGTCTTGATGGTCTTGCCTCGTCTCAAGGAGATGAATGATGACATGATTCATGCGGCCTATGACCTGGGTGCCAGCCAGTTTCAGATGTTTAAGGAAATCATGCTACCGTACCTGACTCCGTCTATCATTGCAGGTTATTTCATGGCCTTCACCTATTCGCTAGATGACTTTGCCGTGACCTTCTTTGTCACAGGGAATGGCTTTTCAACCCTGTCAGTCGAGATTTACTCTCGAGCTCGCAAGGGAATTTCGCTGGAAATCAATGCCCTGTCTGCCCTTGTCTTTCTCTTTAGTATTATCCTAGTTGTTGGCTATTACTTTATCTCACGTGAGAAGGAGGAGCAAGCATGAAAAAACTCTATTCATTTTTAGCAGGAATTGCAGCGATTATCCTTGTCTTGTGGGGGATTGCTCATCATCTAGATAGTAAAATCAATAGCCGAGACAGTCAGAAATTGGTTATTTACAACTGGGGGGACTATATCGATCCAGAACTCTTGGAGCAATTCACGGAAGAAACAGGAATCCAAGTACAGTACGAGACCTTTGACTCCAACGAAGCTATGTATACCAAGATAAAGCAGGGTGGAACGACCTACGACATTGCCATCCCAAGTGAGTACATGATCAACAAGATGAAGGACGAAGACCTCTTAGTTCCTCTTGATTATTCAAAAATTGAAGGAATCGAGAATATCGGACCAGAGTTCCTCAACCAGTCATTTGACCCGGGCAATAAATTCTCCATCCCGTACTTCTGGGGGACCTTGGGAATTGTTTACAATGAAACCATGGTAGAGGAGGCGCCTGAGCATTGGGATGACCTCTGGAAACCAGAATACAAGGATTCCATCATGCTCTTTGATGGGGCGCGTGAGGTGCTGGGACTCGGGCTTAACTCACTCGGTTACAGTCTCAACTCCAAGGATCCTCAGCAGCTGGAAGAGACAGTGGATAAGCTCTACAAACTGACTCCAAATATCAAGGCCATTGTGGCGGACGAGATGAAGGGTTACATGATTCAGAACAACGCTGCTATCGGTGTGACTTTCTCTGGGGAAGCTAGGCAGATGTTGGAGAAAAATCCTAACCTCAAGTATGTCGTTCCGACTGAGGCCAGCAATCTCTGGTTTGATAACATGGTCATTCCAAAAACCGTGAAAAACCAAGATGCGGCCTATGCCTTTATCAACTTTATGTTGAAACCCGAAAATGCTCTGAAAAATGCGGAGTATGTAGGTTATTCAACACCAAACCTACCAGCTAAGGAAATGCTCCCAGAGGAGACCAAGGAAGATAAATCCTTCTATCCTGACGCTGATACCATGAAACACCTAGAAGTTTATGAAAAGTTTGACCATAAATGGACAGGCAAATATAGCGACCTCTTCCTACAGTTTAAAATGTATCGGAAGTAGGAATTAAATGTAAGAAACGAATCAGTTAAGCTGGTTCGTTTTTTGTATTAAAAAAATTTATATTTGGGCTTGACAAAAGGAATTTTAATGATAAAATAGTATCCTTTATACATTTAGGAGGTATCTATGAGATGAGTGATTTATTTGTTCAAAGGTCTAACTATTCCCTGAGTCTTAGCAATCATAAGATTATCGTAAAAAATGGTCAAGGTCAGATTGTTAAAGAAATTTCTATTCACTTAGTAGAGAATCTTTTGATTTTTGGTCAAGTACAGGTAACTACACAGTTACTTAGGGTTCTAGCTAAGAAAAATGTCAATGTCTATTATTTTACTGGGGAGGGGAGAAGGATTTTTATCCAGGCCATGAGAGAGCGCATGTTGGAAATCCATCAGTATGTCGAAGTCGACAAAAAACGCTATACTTTTTTCTATATGGCAGATTTGCAAATTAAGGGATTGATTCGAGCTTTTGAGAGTCTAAAACCCGAACTTTATGTTACAGGCTATACAGGAGAATAATCATGGGACTTTATTTTAATCTTTCAGCAGAAGAGAAGGAGTTTGCTAAGAAAAAGTTTTTCTTTTGTATTATCATATATGACATTGTTAGTAATAAGAGGCGTCTGAAACTTGCAAAGTTACTAGAGGGATTTGGTATCCGAGTCCAACGATCCTGCTTTGAGATTGACCTAGAGAAGTCCAACTATTGTAGCTTGCTGAGTGAGTTGAAAGCATTCTATGATGCTGACCAGTTAGACATTATCATTGTTTACGTTGGAAATCGAGAAGAAACCTTGCGCTTAAATACAGATGAAGTCGAGATAGAAAAGGAGGATTGTTTGTTCTTTTGAGATGAAAACTCTTACAAAATATGGTATACTAATAGCAGTTTCCAATAGGTTATATCTAGTGATTGTTATAGGTTCACATACAAGATATGGGGTATAGATACCTATCTACCTCGAGAGGGGACGGAAACTTTTTCACAGCAATAAGTTTGGCAAGCTTGAGATTTGTATAGCTCCCTATCTACCTCGCGAGGGGCCGGAAACTCGAAATTCACCAATCCCATAAATCCTTTGTTTAGCATGTGTATAGCTCCCTATCTACCCCGAGAGGGGCCGGAAACGGCAACTCACTAGATACCTAGCTAAAGCACTGTCCCGTATAAGAGTCTATCTACCTCGAGAGGGGACGGAAACCAATCACTTTGTTAGCTATGAGTTGTGCCTGACGTGTATAGATACCTATCTACCTCGAGAGGGGACGGAAACTTACAAAATCAAACAATTCTAATAGTTGAGCTTTATTCAGTATAGATACCTATCTACCTCGAGAGGGGACGGAAACATAAATGTTACAGGGTAAGTAATGATTGCAGCTTTGTGTATAGATACCTATCTACCTCGCGAGGGGCCGGAAACTTTAAAAAAACACGCTTTCTCTATCCCTTTATAAAGTATAGATACCTATCTACCTCGAGAGGGGCCGGAAACTAATGATGATGGTAAAAATAGTTATATTTCATTTTCTTGTAAATAAATTGCTAGATTCGCAGTGTTTATAAACATTAAAGAGCTACATCCTAAGCTGAGAGAAGGAGAAATAACCTCGCGAGGGGCCGGAAACTAGTCTTCGCTTGGTTCTTGGTAGTCAAGAGCATGTTTGCGTATAGCTACCTATCAACCTCGCGAGGGGCCGGAAACTATTCGCCAATTTGAATTTCTTGTCCGTCACGCACGTATAGCTACCTATCAACCTCGAGAGGGGCCGGAAACGTAAATGTGTTTGCAGTTATATTTAAGTTTGGCAGTATAGATACCTACCTACCTCGAGAGGGGCCGGAAACCCAGAAATACCCTTGAATGGATAATCATCATCTAAGCGGGTTATAGCTCCCTATCTACCTCGCGAGGGGCCGGAAACTCCATAACTCGGTAAGAATAGTTTAGGGAAAAGAAAAGTATAGCCCTCTATATACCTTGAAAGGGGCCGGAAACATCGGCTGAAAAATAGTGACATTTCCTTTTAATTTACGGTAAGTATAGATACCTATCTACCTCGGGAGGGGCCGGAAATGCTTTAACCAACTAAGCTAAAGGTACTTAAATAATGTATAGCCACCTATCTACCTCGCGAGGGGCCGGAAACATAACTTGCTTATCTTTTCCTTGTAAAGCCATTTTTGTATAGATACCTATCAACCTCGCGAGGGGCCGGAAACTTGTAGCCACTTTGCCTTATCTAAAATTCTCATATGTATAGCTACCTATCAACCTCGCGAGGGGCCGGAAACTTGTAGCCACTTTGCCTTATCTAAAATTCTCATATGTATAGCTACCTATCTACCTCGAGAGGGGCCGGAAACGTTGACAGTAAGGGCATTTTTGATTTTGTTGTTGTTTTTGTATAGCTACCTATCTACCTCGCGAGGGGCCGGAAACATTTTCAGCAATTTTAATCGCTCTATTGTCAATTTTGTATAGCTACCTATCTACCTCGAGAGGGACCGGAAACGTGCAAGTGCGATAGTTGAAAGTGCTAGTGTAGCTAATGTATAGCCACCTATCTACCTCGAGAGGGGCCGGAAACTAATGATGATGGTAAAAATAGTTATATTTCATTTTCTTGTAAATAAATTGCTAGATTCGCAGTGTTTATAAACATTAAAGAGCTACATCCTAAGCTGAGAGAAGGAGAAATAACCTCGCGAGGGGCCGGAAACGACCTAATTTTCATATTCATTCATAGCTCTATCTTGTATAGATACCTATCTACCTCGCGAGGGGCCGGAAACCTACTGCTCGGTCTAAAACTGGTGTTGTGTTCATTATGTTTTGTATAGATACTTATCTACCTCGAGAGGGGCCGGAAACTATACAATTTTATCTTCATACTTCACAAAGTCAGATAGTATAGCTACCTATCTACCTTGAGAGGGGCCGGAAACTAATAGCAATCTACCGCACCATAATCAAAATGTGGTATAGGACACCTTTCTACCTCAGGAGAGGCCGAAAACTCAAACATTCCTTTGATATACTCATGATAGAAACGTTCTGCAGTATATCCACCTATCAATCTCGAGAGAGGCCGGAAACGGATAAGAGCCATCAGACTCCTCCCACCACCATCCGTATAGCTACCTATCTACCTCGCGAGGGGACGGAAACAATCCAGCTGATAGCAAAATCCATATTGCGATAAAACGTATAGCTACCTATCTACCTCGAGAGGGGCCGGAAACTATTTCGTTGTGATCAATCCGTCTGGTTCAACGGTGAAGTATAGCTACCTATCTACCTCGGGAGGGGCCGGCAACTCCAAAAGATCAGGATTTTCGTAGATGTTTCCTATAACTGTATAGCTACCTATCAACCTCGAGAGGGGGCCGGAAACTGTAGACGTACTACTGTACTGTTAGACTGACTGAGAAATATAAATATCTATCAACCTCGCGAGGGGCCGGAAACTCATCATTCCTTTTACATTCAAATCCTTGATTGCGATATATTGCGTATAGATACCTATCTACCTCGAGAGGGGCCGGAAACTCAAGAAACTTTTTTGTCATCATGCACTGTGAGCAAGATGGTATAGATCCCTATCTACCTCGAGAGCGGCCGGAAACATTATTTTGGCCAAAATAATATGAACACTGAGTATAGCCCCCTATTTACCTCGCGAGGGGCCGGAAACTAATAGCCTTCATTACGAAGTTTAGTTAATACCATTTTTGTATAGATACCTATCTACCTCGAGAGGGGCCGGAAACTAATTAGCCATGATATTATAGAAATAATTGAAATAGGTATAGCTCCCTATCTACCTCGGTAGGAGTCGGAAACTAAAGGCATTAGATACCTCCTGCAAGGTCGTTCTGTATAGATACCTATCTCCCTCGCGAGGGGCCGGAAACTTTTTCAATGATTTCGTTAGTATCATCAACGACACTAGTATAGCTACCTATCTCCCTCGCGAGGGGCCGGAAACCACTCTCTACGGCTGTTTCAACTGACTTAGTTGGCTCTGTATAGATACCTATCTACCTCGCGAGGGGCCGGAAACAATAGTGCAACTGCAGTAACAATAGTTCCTACGGCGTATAGATACCTATCTACCTCGAGAGGGGCCGGAAACAGAAATCCCTCCAGCTTGACTTCTGCTCATTTTCAAAATACGTATAGATACCTATCTACCTCGAGAGGGGCCGGAAACTATTGTTGTACGCATTTTAAATCCTGCTTTCTTTTGGGTATAGCTCCCTATCTACCTCGGGAGGGGTCGGGAACTTCCCATTTTGAGTGCTTACGATAGATGCACCTGTATTCGTTTGTAAAGATACCTATCTACCTCGAGAGGGGACAGTTTCATAAGGGCAAATGATTTTAAAAGTAAAAGAAAAAAGCGCTCATGAGAAACCAAAAGCGCAATTGTATCAATAAAGGAGGCATATGAAACGCATCGAACTATCATTTAAGCGGATTGACCAATCACCGAGCGACCTATCGACAAAATTCCAAGGTTTTCTCATGGAGAACCTAGAATCAGAATATGTGACTTGGCTACATGAGCAGGAGACAAACCCCTACTCACTAAAAATCATCCATCAAAAGGACAAGACCCTGTGGTCCCTTCATCTCCTGACGGATGAGGCTGTCAAGCAGATTTTGCCTGTTCTATTGGAGCTCAAGAAAGTAGAGCTTCATGATTTACCGACTCTCATGGTAGAGTCTGTGTCCATGAAAGATCTCAGTTCGGAGCAACTCTTTGAGTTTTTTAATGAAAACCAAGATCGGTCACTCTACACCATTCATTTTCAAACTCCGACAGGATTTCGCTCCCAGGGAGAGTATGTGCTCTTTCCGACTATGCGCCTCATCTTTCAGAGTTTGATGATGAAGTATGCACGTCTGGTCGAGAATCGTCAGGACATCGAAGAGGAAACCCTGGACTACTTGGTCAAGCACAGTAGGATTACCAGCTACCGATTGGAGTCCAGCTATTTTAAAGTCCATGGCAAAAAAATCCCTGGATTTAGGGGAAGGTTGACCTTTAAGATTACAGGTCCAAATACCTTGAAAGCTTATGCTAATATGCTTCTAAAATTTGGGGAATACTCAGGTTTAGGTATGAAAACTAGCCTAGGGATGGGAGGTTTAGAACTTGAAGAAAGAAAAGATTAATTTAGTTTATGGATCGCTTTTGCACGCTATCGGCAAGGTGATTAAAGGTTCCAGGTATGATGAGAAAGACCTGGGTACCATTGGGTCCGAATGGTTTAGACGCTTTTCGGATAATGAAAAGATAGCCCAGCAGATAGCCAAGGCGACTTCTAGTGATTTGCCGACGGATTTGGCTCCTGATAGTTTGGTCTATATCACGTCAGCTGCTGCAAAGATTGCTTCAGGCCTAAAAGGAGCAGCAGATACTCATGGAGGTAAAGAAGATTTCCTAAGTAAACAATCGGATATCTTCAATGTATTTTCAGATAGCCCTAGTCAGCGTTATCTTGATGCGCGTCCATTAGAGCTTGACGGGGAGCAAAACTATGCTAAGGAATCGAGTGAGCCGTCTGACCAGTCAGATTATGACTTGATAGTAGAGACCTTAGAAAAAGAGTTTGAGAGATTTGACTTTAGCCAATCTGAGATAGATGCCCTTTTGAATCTCCTTGAGTCTACTCTTTCCTATGTACCTGTTTCGACAAGAACCAAGGGATTATCAGATATTTCTCTAGCAACCTACAGTCGTCTGATAGCTGGCTTTTCCCTAGCTATAGAGGACTATTTAGCAGACAAGAATTGCCGTGACTATGAGAAGGTACTGGGACAAGATTTAGAAGCTTTTTATAGCGAGAAGGCCTTTTTATTAGCAAGTTTTGACTTGTCAGGGATTCAGGATTTTATCTACAATATCGCAACAGCTGGTGCAGCCAAACAACTAAAAGCACGTTCCTTGTATCTAGATTTTATGGGAGAACATATCTCTGACAGCTTACTGGAGAAGTTAGAGCTTACGAGGGCTAATCTCCTCTACGTCGGTGGTGGGCACGCCTACTTTATCCTTCCAAACACCGAAAAAACTAGAGAAACCTTGGCTAACTTTGAAGCAGAATTCAATCAGTTTTTGGTCAAGCACTTCCAGACAGGCTTGTATGTAGCATTTGGTTGGAGTCCGTTTTCTGCCAATGATATGACAACGACACTGGCCGACTATCGAAAAGTCTATCAAACAACCAGTCGGATGATTTCTCAAAAGAAAATCTCACGCTATGATGCCAAAACTCTCCTCGAACTCAACCAAGGAGGACAAAGTTCTCAGAGAGAATGTGCAATATGTCACTCAGTCGAAAAGCTTATCAAGCATAAAGACCAAGAGGTCTGCCATATCTGTGCTGGAATGTATCGCTTTGCCAAGGAGATACAAGAAAACTACTATATTGTGACAAAAGAAAAAGGCCTGCCGATAGGTCCGGGAGCCTATATTAGTGGTATTTCCAAAGCCGACCTCGCTAATGAAGAGTGGGACCGTGTTTATGTCAAGAATAGCTATAGTACAGATATCCTAAAAGCAACCCATGTCTTTGTCGGAGATTACAAGTATGATGAGATTGACCAGTATGCCAAATTATCTCAGGATAGGGAAACTGGACAAGGAATTAAGCGTCTGGCAGTCGTTCGACTAGATGTGGATGATCTAGGAGCCGCCTTTATGGCTGGGTTCTCTTATCAAGATAGTGGCAAGTATAATACTCTGGCACGTTCGGCGACCTTCTCTAGAAGTATGAGTCTCTTCTTTAAGGTCTATATCAACCAGTTTGCCAAAGAGAAAAAACTATCGATCATATATGCCGGTGGAGATGATGTATTTGCTATCGGTTCCTGGCAGGATATTATTGAGTTCACTATTTGTCTCCGACAAAACTTTATCAAGTGGACAAATGGCAAATTAACCCTATCAGCAGGGATCGGTCTCTTTCCAGATAAAACTCCAGTTAGCCTCATGGCTGAAGAAACTGGTAAGCTTGAAGGAGCAGCCAAGGATAACGACAAGGATAGTATTTCCCTTTTTGAAAAAGCCTATACCTTGAAGTTCGACCAATTTATCGACAATGTTTATAATGGGAAATTGAAGAGCATTCGTTACTACTTTAATATTCAAGATGAGCGCGGAAAGAGTTTTGTATATAGACTTATTGAGCTCCTTCGCAACTACGATCGTATGAATATTGCTCGATTAGCCTATTATTTGACCCGTTTAGAAGATCAAACTTCTAAGGATAAAAAAGAAGAGTTTAAAGAGTTTAAAGATTTATTCTTTTCTTGGTATACAGGTAGCGATAATGAACGTAAGGAAGCAGAGATAGCTTTACTTCTATATATTTATGAGATTAGAAAGGATTCATAGATGGCAATTTTAACAGATGATAATTACGTAGATAAGGCAGAGAATGTTATTAAATCACTGAATCGAAACACTAGAGATTCTAGGAACCCTGAAGCATTCCTTTTAACAACCAGCAAAATTAGAAACCTACTAAGCTTGACGAGTACCCTCTTTGATGAAAGTAAGGTTAGAGAGTATAAGGATTTAGCTGACAAAATTGCTTATTTGAGAGTGCAGTTTGTTTATCAATCGGGCAGAGAAACTGCGGTTAAAGACTTAGTGAAAAAAGCTGAAATTCTAGACATTTTAAAAGAAATTAACAATAAGGAAAGTCTCCAACGTTTTTGCCGCTATATGGAAGCACTAGTAGCTTATTTCAAATTTTATGGAGGAAAAGATTAATGGCATTTGCAAAAATTCAAGTAAAAGGACAAATTCGTCTAGAAACAGGACTTCATATTGGTACAAGCAATGCTTTTGCGGCAATTGGGGCTACTGATTCTCCTGTAATCAAGGATCCTATTACTAACTTACCCATTATTCCTGGTTCAAGTATCAAAGGGAAGATGCGCAGTCTCCTTTCAAAAGTTCATAATGAACGACTAGCTAAGAAACCAGGAGAAGATGGAGAAATTCTAAGTCGACTCTTTGGGAACAGTTCTGATAATCGCTATAAAATGGGGCGACTCATTTTTAGAGATGCTTTTTTAATCAATAAGGACAAGTTAGATTCATTAGGGGTCAAGAGTTATACTGAAGTTAAGTTTGAAAATACTATTGACCGTATCACTGCTGAAGCGAATCCAAGACAAATTGAACGTGCCATCCGTGAGAGTGCTTTTGCATTTGAATTAATCTATGAAATCACAGATGACAGTGAAGATCAAGTGGAAGAAGATTTCAAAGTAATACTTGATGGATTAAAACTTCTGGAACTTGATTATTTAGGTGGATCTGGCTCTCGTGGATATGGTAAAGTTGTTTTTGAGGATCTTAAAGCAAATACAGTTTTCGGAAACTATGATGTTAGTAGATTGAATGAACTTTTAACTACGGAGGTCTAGTATGACCTATAAGATGTATATTATGAACTTTCAGTCTGCTCACTTTGGAGCAGGTACTCTGGATAGTTCTAAAATGACTTTTGCAGCTGACCGATTATTTTCTGCCTTGGCTATTGAGGCGAAAAAAATGGAGAAAATGGAGGAATTTGTGTCATTAGCAGGTCAAGATGATTTTGTTTTGACTGATGCCTTTCCTTATCAGTCAAGTCCATTTTTACCTAAGCCTATTGGATTTCCAAAGTTTGATCAGCAAGACTTAACAACGGATGTTAAAGAAGTAAGACGTCAAGCGAAAATGGCAAAGAAACTTCAGTTTATTCCTTTAGATAAATTTGATTCCTATGTAAATGGGACGCTTTTTGAAGATGCAGAACATGCAGTAACAAACATTATCACTAAAAACCAACCTCATGTGGATGGGGCTCTTTATCAAGTTTCTACGGTTAGATTTGCTGATAAGTCTGCTCTCTATGTGATTGCTACCGAATCAGACCTTTTGAATGAACTCATGACAAGTTTGCAGTACGCGGGAATTGGGGGTAAACGTTCTAGCGGCTATGGACGGTTTGATTTAACCATTACAGACATACCTGATGCTCTTAAAAATCGTCTTACTAAGGTCCATCAAGGAACAGTCATGGCCTTAACAACTTCTTTACCCATTGAAAAGGAACTTGAACATGCTATGGAAACAGGTTCCTATTTACTAAGTAAATCAAGTGGTTTTGCCTTTAGTACAGAAACTAATGAAAATTATCGTAAGCAGGATTTATATAAGTTTGCTTCTGGATCTACTTTCTGTGAAACCTTTACAGGACAGATTGTAGATGTAAGGCCTCTTGATTTCCCGCATGAAGTATTAAACTATGCTAAGCCACTATTTTTCAAGATGGAGGGAGAAAGATGAAAACAGAATATAGAACCTTTCAATTCAGCCTCCTAGCCATGGCCCCTATTCATATTGGGAGTGGTGAGAAATATACTTCTCGAGAATTTATCTATGAAAAGGGGTACTTTTATTTCCCTGATATGGGTAAGTTTTATAATCGAATGGTGGAGAAAGGATACGATCAGAAGTTTGAGCGTTTTTTACAAGAGACAAAGCCAAACGCCAGAAATAATCGCTTGATTTCCTTCTTGGATGATAACCGGATATCTAATCGTGATTTCGGTGGTTACCGGATTGTTGAGACTGGTTTGGAAATTGAAAAAAATAATCGCGATTCCAAATTAGGCACGATAAATGAAGTTGCAAAATTTATTAGAGACCCTTTTGGGAGTCCGTATATTCCAGGTAGTTCCTTAAAGGGAGCTATTCGGACCATTTTAATGAATACCAATCCTGACTGGAACAATAGGAATGCAGTCGATTTTCGTGGGAGAGGTCCTAAAGAAAACAAAAAGATGATTCCATGGGGTGCCAAAAAGGGTCAAGAATTTAATGACTTGTTCAATGCTATTCGTGTTAGTGATAGTAAGCCATTTAACAATGAGCAGATTATTCTAGTTCAAAAATGGGATTATTCAGCCAAGTCTTTAACTGCCAAGCCTCTTCCTTTATACAGAGAAGCAATCGTACCCTTAACTAGAATCAGTTTCACCATTACTACAACCACTAAGGAAGCTGGAATCTTAATTGAGGAATTAGGACAGAGAGCGCAAGCTTTTTACAAAGAATATAAAGAATTTTTCTTATCAGATTTTCCTGAAAATAAGATTCAGCCTAATCTTCAATATCCTATCTATTTGGGAGCTGGAAGTGGAGCCTGGACAAAGACCTTGTTTCAACAAGCGGATGGAATCTTACAAAAACGGTATAGTCGAATGAAGACAAAGATGGTTGGTAAGGGAGTGTTGAAATTAACAAAAGCACCAATGAAAAGTGTTAAAACAACACAAGCAACCCGAAAACTGATCATGAATGATGAGTCTTTCTATGAGATGGGCAAGGCAAACTTTATGATTAAGGAGATTACTAAATGAAGGTTTTGATTTCAGCAGTGGGTGATACAGATCCAATCCGTAATTTTCACGATGGAGCTTTAGTACATATTGCGAGAAAATATCGTCCAGAAAAGATTATTATTGTTTTTTCAGAGAGAACAATTAGTAAGAAAGATGATATTGAGAAAGTAATTCACTCTATCGATTCTGAATACCTCCCAGAAATTGTATGTCATGAACCAATTATCTTGAATGAAGATGTATTTGTTTTTGATACTATGTATGATCAATTTGATGCTATTATACAAGAGTATTATACAAAAGACGATGATTTTATTCTTAATCTTTCAAGTGCAACTCCTCAAGTAAAATCGGCTTTGTTTGTGATTAATAGACTTAGTGAAATCAATGTCAAGGCAGTACAAGTTTCAAGTCCTGAAAATGATTCAAATGCAGGAGTTGGACATGATGATTCAAAAGATATTGACGCACTAATTGATACGAACTTAGATAACAAACAGGACTTTATCGACCGAACCATTGAAGATACTTCAGAGAAGTTTAAACAAGGCTTAATGAAGAAAACTTTACGTGATTTTATTACGAAATATGATTATAAAGCAAGTTTAGAGGTTGCTAATCAATTATCAGACTTTCCTGGTTTGAAAGAATGTCGCAAGAAGTTGCAAGATATTGTAGATTCATTAGATAGGCAAGCTGTACCTCAACTCCTACAAAAGAAAAAATGGAGCGAAGAACAGAAAAAAGTATTAAATGCTTATTTGACTATTGATTTGCAAAAAGAACGTGGTAATTTTAGTGAAGGTCTGATTAGAATTAAAAACCTTACAGAGTTTATCTTAGAAGATTATATCGAAAATCGTTATCCAGGATTTTTGGATAATTACGTGAGTGAATCAGAGAAGTATTATCTCGGGATTTGGGATTATAGTAAGATCTTAAAAGAAAAACATGAGTGGAATCAATATAAAAAAATCAAACCAGTTATTAGCATGAATTCAACTCGAAATACTGTAGCTCATAAATTGGATCCATTAGATTCTGAGGAATTAAAACAGTTAGGTCCTGTCCTAAAAACCTTAAAGGGACTAGTCAAGGAACAGTATCAACTCGTTGAGAAGGATTTTAGCTTCTACAGGGACTTAAATAAGGAATTATTAGAATTACTGAAATAATGAGAGGTAGAATATCTTGGAAATTTTAATTTCAGCAGTTGGAACGACAGATCCGATAAGCAATAATCGAGATGCAGCTTTATTACATATTGCTCGAACATATAGACCTGAACAAATTGTTTTGGTTTATAGTGAAGAAATGTTAGTAAAAAAAGATCTTGTTGAGAAAGCATTATGTTCAATAGAGGGTTATCATCCTAAAGTGGTTATTGAATCAATCATATTGAAAAATGATGAAGTCTATCTGTTTGATAAAATGTATGAAGTGATGGGACAGATTATTGAAAAATATTCTGGAACAGATCATCAATTAATCTTAAATCTATCTTCAGGGACACCTCAGATTATTTCTGCTTTATTTGCCTTAAATCGAATTAATGATTATAATACGCAAGCCATACAGGTTGCAACTCCTAACAAATCTGCAAACAGAAAGTATGTGCCCCTTACAAGTGAAGGTGAGCAGAAGCTTTTTGACGAGAACGAGGATAATCAAAAGGATTACGAAAATCGTACAATCAAAGATGAAGCAGAGAAATTCAATCAGTCTCTTATCAAGCGCCACTTAAGAAATTTAATCTCTTCTTATGATTATCTTGCTGCGGAAGAATTAGTTACTAGAAAAGAATACAATAAATTACTTTCTAAAAAGAAATTAGCTCGTTTAAGAGACATATTAAATGATTTTGTAAAAGTATTTAAAACTCAAGCGATTTTAAAAGATATTCAGGGATATTCACTCACAGAGGTTGAGAAAAAAGCTCTTAATTACTTTTTAATGATTGAAGTTTTGAAAGAGAGAGGGCAGGTTGCTGATGTCTTAATCAAATCAAAGTCTTATGTTGAATTTATCATCGAGGAGAAGATAAAGAAAGATTATCCAGATTTAATCAAATATGATGGGACTTTTCCAAAGTTAAATGAAGAATACAAGGATTTTGAAGCTATTTTAGATTTCATTGACCTAGAATTTAAGAAAGCCAAGGGTATAAAAGATGAGAAGGAAAGAATTTATTCCCCTCAGTCAACCTTAAATCTCTTGTCTTATGAAAATATTCTATCTTATTATCAAGTTTCTCCTGAATTAATTAAGTCAATAAAGCTAATAAATAGCTTAAATGGTGAGAGAAATAAGGTGGCACATGGCTTGTCAGAGATTGATAGTAAACTAGTCAATTCAAAGAAATTGCAACAGACTATAGATACTTTGCGCTTTATTTTACAAGATACATTTGAGATTGATGATAACTATTTCTCTTGTTACCAAACACTCAATAATGAAATGCTTGACTTACTTCGTCAATAATATACTTTATCAATAAATCTTTTTTTGCTGATGATACATATAATGAGATTGCATGTGCCTGCTTTCCCAGTTGACGCAGAACCCAAAAAACGATATAATAAGAAAGTTGAGAATTGATTTTCAGTCATCTTAGTCCAGAGAAATGGCGGTGCTGCGAGCCATCTAAGTTAGAAAGTCATGCTACTCAATCAGACAATTGCATAAGAATAAGAGAATGACAAGTTCATTGAATGAAGGTGGTACCGCGGTTTTTCGCCCTTCGTGATATGAGCTTGTCTTTTGATTTTTGGAGGTGTTTATGAAGACATTTCTCGTGAAACAAAAGTTTCGTCTTGGGGGCGAACGCTTCGATATCAAGGATGATAGAGGAGTAGTGAACTATCAGGTGGAGGGCTCTTTCTTCCAAATTCCTAAGACCTTTACCATCTATGACGCCTATGGTGAGCAGGTCAGTGAAATCAGTAAAGAATTTTTCACCTTGCTTCCTCGCTTTACTATTCAGCTACGAAACGGTTCCAATTTCGTTATTCGTAAGAAGTTGACCTTCTTTCGAGATAAGTATGAGTTTGATGATCTAGGACTTCGTATCGAGGGCAATATATGGGATTTGAATTTCAAATTGTTGGATGACCGCGACCAAGTGATTGCCGAGATTCGGAAAGAGATTTTCCATTTGACCTCAACTTACACCGTAACCGTCTATGAAGACTCTTATGCAGACCTGGTCATTTCCCTCTGTGTCGCGATTGACTATGTGGAGATGCTAGAAAGCCAATCAAATTAAACAAGTAAATAAGGAGATATTATGAAACAACTATCTAGTGCTCAAGTTCGCCAAATGTGGCTTGATTTCTGGGCAAGCAAAGGTCACTCTGTAGAACCATCAGTCAGCTTGGTTCCAGTAAACGACCCAACTCTTTTGTGGATCAACTCTGGGGTAGCAACCCTTAAGAAATACTTTGACGGAACCATTATCCCTGAAAACCCACGTATTACCAATGCGCAAAAAGCTATCCGTACCAACGACATCGAAAATGTTGGAAAAACTGCACGTCACCATACTATGTTTGAAATGTTAGGGAACTTCTCTATCGGGGACTACTTCCGTGATGAAGCTATCACCTGGGCTTATGAACTCTTGACAAGCCCAGAATGGTTTGATTTTCCAGCTGATAAACTGTACATGACCTACTATCCAGACGATAAAGATTCTTACAACCGCTGGATTGAAGTAGGAGTGGACCCAAGCCACCTGATCCCAATCGAAGACAACTTCTGGGAAATTGGTGCGGGACCTTCTGGACCAGATACAGAGATCTTCTTTGACCGTGGAGAAGCATTTGATCCAGAAAATATCGGTCTTCGTTTACTTGCAGAAGATATCGAAAACGACCGTTACATCGAAATCTGGAACATCGTTTTGTCACAATTTAACGCTGATCCTGCTGTACCTCGTAGTGAATATAAGGAATTGCCACACAAGAACATTGATACGGGCGCTGGTTTGGAGCGTTTGGTGGCTGTTATCCAAGGGGCTAAGACAAACTTTGAAACTGACCTCTTCATGCCGATTATCCGTGAAGTTGAGAAATTGTCAGGTAAGGTCTACGACCAAGATGGCGATAACATGAGCTTTAAGGTCATTGCGGACCATATTCGTTCTCTTTCATTTGCCATCGGTGATGGTGCCCTTCCGGGGAATGAAGGCCGTGGCTACGTCCTTCGTCGTCTTCTCCGTCGTGCTTCTATGCATGGTCAAAAATTGGGTATCAATGAGCCTTTCCTTTACAAACTCGTTCCAACTGTTGGAAAAATCATGGAAAGCTACTACCCAGAAGTGCTTGAAAAACGTGACTTTATCGAGAAAATCGTGAAGAGCGAAGAAGAGTCATTTGCTCGTACCCTTCACTCAGGTCAACACTTTGCTGAAACCATTGTAGCTGATTTGAAAGCGAAAGGTCAAAACGTTATCGCGGGGCAAGATGTCTTCAAACTCTATGATACATACGGATTTCCAGTTGAGTTGACGGAAGAAATCGCTGAAGAAGCTGGGATGACTGTCGATCGTGAAGGTTTTGAAGCAGCCATGAAAGAACAGCAAGAACGTGCACGTGCGTCTGCTGTTAAGGGTGGCTCAATGGGAATGCAAAATGAAACCCTTCAAAACATTACAGTGGAAAGTGTCTTCAACTACAACGCCAGCCAATTGCCTTCTAAGTTGGTGGCTATCGTAGCGGACAATGCTGAAGTAGAAGCTGTATCTGAAGGAACTGCCTCTCTTATCTTTGCAGAGACTCCATTCTACGCTGAAATGGGTGGACAAGTAGCTGACCACGGTCAAATCTTGGATGCTAAAGGAAATGTCGTAGCGAATGTGACGGATGTGCAAAAAGCACCAAACGGACAAGCTCTTCATACTGTTGAAGTTCTTGCACCACTTGCTTTGAACCAAGAATACACATTGGCCATCGATACCAACCGTCGTCACCGTGTCATGAAGAACCATACGGCGACTCACTTGCTCCATGCGGCCCTTCACAATATCCTTGGCCACCATGCAACTCAAGCAGGTTCACTTAATGAAGTAGAATTCCTCCGCTTTGACTTCACCCATTTCCAAGCCGTAACTCCAGAAGAATTGCGTGCTATTGAGCAACAAGTCAATGAGAAGATCTGGGAAGCCATCGCAGTTGAAACTGTTGAGACAGACATTGATACAGCCAAAGAAATGGGAGCTATGGCCCTCTTTGGTGAGAAATACGGTAAGGAAGTCCGTGTTGTTACGATTGGTGACTACTCAGTGGAACTTTGTGGTGGTACCCACGTAGGTAACACTTCTGAAATTGGCCTCTTCAAGATTGTCAAAGAAGAAGGTATTGGTTCAGGTACTCGCCGTATCTTGGCAGTGACTGGTAAGGAAGCCTTTGAAGCCTATCGCGAACAAGAAGACGCTCTGAAAGCAGTAGCAGCAACCTTGAAAGTACCTCAACTCAAGGAAGTTCCTCATAAGGTTGAAGGACTTCAAGAGCAACTTCGTCAATTGCAAAAAGAAAATGCAGAATTGAAGGAAAAAGCCGCGGCTGCAGCTGCAGGTGATGTCTTCAAGGATGTGAATGAAGCAAATGGTCACCGTTACATTGCAAGCCAAGTTTCTGTATCAGATGCAGGTGCCCTTCGTACCTTTGCGGATAACTGGAAACAAAAAGACTACTCTGACGTGCTTGTCCTAGTTGCCGCTATCGGTGACAAGGTGAACGTTCTTGTAGCTAGCAAGACAAAAGATGTGCATGCAGGAAACCTTGTCAAAGAATTGGCTCCAATCGTCGATGGACGTGGTGGTGGCAAACCAGACATGGCCATGGCAGGAGGAAGCAATCAAGCGAAAATCCAAGAACTCTTGGAGGCAGTAGCAGGTAAATTGTAAGACAATAAAGATCTATCCGTTTGGGTAGGTCTTTTTGTGCATACAAAAAAGCCAAATCCGGTTGGATCTGGCTTGTACCTGATAGGTTTATTTTGCTGCCCAGACACTGACTGAACCTGCCACTACTGGAAATTCTCCATAACCATCAGCATTGATTGTAACTTGTGCTGGGTGATTTTCAAGGAGGTCAACAAAGGTTTGGTCAGCCCATTCTTGACCGACAAACATAGATTTGCTGTTTTCTTGGTCATTGGAGATAAGGACAGCGATTGGAGATTGATGTTCAGCACCTGAACGAACCCAACCGATACAGTTAGCATCGTCAAAGTAGTCTGTTTGCTCTCCATAGGCCCTGTCTTTTCGGATGGCTAGGAGACGATCAAGAACTTCTCTGAAATCTTGTTGAGCAAATTGCCCTGAAATGCCGTAATAGTCTCCGTAAAAGACACATGGAAGACCATCTTGGCGTAATAGAATGAGGGCATAGGCTGCTGGCTTGAACCATTCTTCAACAGTAGACTCAAGGGCTTGTCCTCGTTGGGTATCATGGTTGTCAACGAAAGTGACAGCCTTGTCAGGCTTGAGTTCAACCAAGCTATCAGTAAAGATAGTACGAAGGTCGTAGCTTGCTCCAGCCTGACTAGCTTCAAAGAGGTTTTGGTGGAGGCGAACATCGACAAGGTCAAAACGTTCCTCTGTTTTCTCGAGATAGTCTAGGTTAGCTTCCTTGTCAGGGTTCCAAAATTCCCCAAAAACATAGAAATCTTCTCCGTATTTTTCCTTCATATCACGGATGAAATTGCCCATAAAGAAGGAGTCGATGTGCTTAACGGCATCCAAACGGAAACCAGCCACACCAGTCGTTTCCATAAACCAGTCAGCCCAGTCATAGATGTTTTGGATGACTTCAGGGTGCTTAAAGTCCAGGTCAGCGTACATGAGATAGTCGTAGTTGCCGTTTTCGTTATCCACCAATTCCTCATTTGCCCAGCCTTTGTTGTCCCCCTGGATCAGGTAAATGCCAGATTTACGGCGCTTGGCATCGTAGTCTGTACCTGTGAAGTGGTACCAGTGCCAGTGGAAGTCATTGTAGATATCTTGGCGGCCATCGAAAGTAAAGTGAGTCCAGCCATTGATAGTAAAGGGCTCGCTTAGTTGAACGGTACGATCCTCAGGATCCACTTCAATAACCTGAAAGGCTTCCATATGATCGGCAGCAGCCTTGTGATTGAGCACCACATCAGCCATAGGTTGAATTCCCTGTGCCTTTAGGGTTTGAATGGCTTGAAGATAGTCTTCTTTAAACCCATACTTGGTACGGACAGTCCCTTTTTGGTGAAATTCACCTAGGTCAAAAAGATCGTAAACACCATAGCCTACATCTTTTTCGTTGGTTGCCTTGAAGGCAGGTGGCATCCAGACATGGCTGATACCAAGGTTTGCTAGGTGCTCTGCGTCATTTGTTAGTCGAGCCCAGTGCTGGCCGTCATGAGGCAGATACCATTCAAAGTATTGCATAAGTGTCTGATTTTGCATTGTTTTTCCTCTTGCTTATCAATGTTGTGTTTTATTCTACCATAAAGTTTAGAACTAGCCAAACGTTTGCGCAAGATTCTATACTCATTTCTGAATTTGTCTATTTTTAGCGCGTGAAAACTCCCCTTCCATTACAAGGGAGAGGATATCTTGGCGAAAAAGTAAATGGCATAAACTTATTTGAACAAAAATGACACTCAGTAAACTAAAGTACAAATGGTTAAACGGTTTCTTTTTTGAGAATTGTCACAAAATTTGCTATAATAGTAGCTATGAATAGAATTAGGGTCAGCAGACGTGTTGAAAAAAAGCTAACTAAGGGTCTAGTTCTTTTGGAAGCGAGTGATTTAACAGATATTGAACTGACGGATCAGGAAGTAGAAGTTCTTAGTCAAGACGGAAAGTTTTTAGGGAGCGCCTATCTTTCTCAGCAGAACAAGGGAATCGGTTGGTTCATCAGCAGGGAGAAGGTTGGTTTTAACCAAGACTTCTTTGAAGCTCTGTTTCGTAAGGCCAAGGAAGCTAGGAAGTCTTATTATCAAGATGACTTGACTACTGCCTTTCGCCTTTTTAACCAAGAGGGGGATGGTTTTGGTGGTATGACTGTTGATCTCTATGGAGATTATGCTGTCTTTTCTTGGTACAACTCCTTTGTTTACCAGATTCGTGAGCTGATCGTAAAGGCTTTTAAGGAAGTTTTTCCTGAGGTCTTGGGGGCTTATGAAAAGATTCGTTTTAAAGGTCTAGACTACGAGTCTGCCTATGTTTATGGTGAGGAAGCGTCAGATTATTTTACTGTTCTTGAGAATGGCGTGCTCTATCAGGTTTTTATGAATGATGGCTTGATGACAGGGATTTTCCTAGACCAGCATGAGGTTCGTGGGAGTCTGGTTGACGGCCTAGCTATGGGCAAATCTTTGCTCAATATGTTTTCCTATACGGCTGCCTTTTCAGTTGCTGCAGCTATGGGAGGTGCCAGTGAGACGACTTCTGTCGACTTGGCTAAACGGTCCAGAGAGCTGTCAGAAGCCCATTTTCATGCAAATGGACTCAGCACGGACAATCACCGTTTTATCGTCATGGATGTCTTTGAGTACTTCAAGTATGCTAAGCGAAAAGGCTTGACCTATGATGTGATTGTGCTTGATCCGCCGAGCTTTGCCCGCAATAAAAAACAAACATTCTCTGTAGCTAAGGACTATCACAAGTTGATTTCCCAAAGTCTAGAGATTTTAAATCCGGGAGGCATTATCATTGCCAGTACCAATGCTGCCAATGTTTCCCGTCAGAAATTTACAGAACAAATTGATAAAGGTTTTGCAGGAAGAAGGTATCAGGTCTTGAACCAATATGGTCTTCCAGCAGACTTTGCCTATAATAAAAAAGATGAAAGCAGTAATTACCTCAAGGTGATTAGTATGAAGGTTAGTAGATGAAATTAATCGTTTCAGTGATGCCACGAAGTTTAGAAGAAGCGCAAGAACTGGATGCTACTAGGTATGAAGATGCCGATATCATTGAGTGGCGTGCGGACTTTCTTACAAAGGACGCTATTTTACAGGTAGCACCCGCTATCTTTGAGAAATTTGCAGGACGCGAACTGGTCTTTACCCTTCGGACCCGCGCTGAGGGAGGAGAAATCGAACTTTCCTCAGAAGAGTATGTTCAAATCATTAAGGAAGTTACTCAGCTTTATCAGCCGGATTATGTAGATTTTGAGTATTTCAGCTACAAGGACGTTTTTGAGGAAATGTTGGATTTTCCAAATCTTGTTTTGAGTTACCATAATTTCCAGGAGACACCTGAAAACATGATGGAAATTTTGTCTGAGTTGACCAGTCTCTCTCCGAAAGTGGTCAAGGTATCAGTTATGGCCCATACGGAGCAGGATGTTTTAGACCTGATGAATTACACTCGAGGATTTAAAACACTCAACCCTGAGCAAGAGTACGTGACCATTTCCATGGGGAAAATGGGCAAGGTATCACGCATTACTTCAGATGTGACGGGTTCAAGTTGGTCATTTGCTAGTCTGGATGAAGCGAGTGCCCCAGGTCAGATTTCGCTATCAAACATGAAGAAAATCAGGGAGATTTTGGATGAAGCTTGATGGCTATACGCGTTTAGCTGCAGTTGTTGCCAATCCCATTAAACACTCTATTTCACCCTTTATTCACAATAGGGCCTTTGAGGCGACAGCTATTAATGGTGCCTATGTAGCTTGGGAGATTGAAGCGGGTGATTTGGCAGAAACAGTCGCCAATATTCGCCGTTACCAGATGTTTGGCATCAACCTGTCTATGCCTTACAAGGAGCAAGTGATTCCTTATCTGGATGAGTTGAGTGATGAGGCTCGTTTGATTGGGGCGGTCAACACAGTTGTTAATCAAGACGGAACGTTAATTGGATATAATACAGATGGCAAGGGATTTTTTAAGAGCTTGCCTTCTTTTACAATCTCAGATAAGAAAATGACCATTCTGGGAGCAGGTGGTGCGGCCAAATCAATCTTGGCCCAAGCCATTTTGGACGGGGCCAGTCAGATTTCAGTCTTTGTGCGTTCAGTTTCCATGGAAAAAACAAGACCTTACCTAGACAAGTTGCAGGAGCAAACAGGTTTTAAAGTGGACTTGTATGCTTTAGAAGATCTTTCTGAATTGCAAGCAAGGATTGCTGAGTCGGACTTATTAGTCAATGCTACCAGTGTGGGCATGGATGGCAAATCATCCCCAGTTCCTGAAAGCATAGTCTTACCAGAAACTCTCTTGGTGGCAGATATCATTTACCAACCCTTTGAGACGCCATTTTTGAAATGGGCTAGAAGCCAGGGCAATCCAGCTGTTAATGGTCTGGGAATGTTGCTCTATCAAGCTGCTGAAGCTTTTCAACTGTGGACAGGTAAAGAAATGCCGACAGACGAGATTTGGCAGTCCTTAACAGAAAAATATAAATAGTGAAAAGGAGACCCTACTATGAAAATCAGAATCGATATTCCGCATCATCCTTATGATATTCAGATTGAAAAAGGTTGTCTGGCTCAGGCTGGTCAATGGTTGCGAGAACTCTGGCAACCGCAAAAAGTGGTTATCGTGACTGATAACCATGTAGCCTCTCTCTATGCAGAGAGGGTCAAACTCAGCCTAGAAGATGCTGGTTTTCAGGTAGCCGTTTTTGACTTTTTAGAAGGCGAAGAACGAAAAAATTTAACCACTGTTCAGAAGGTCTATGAATTTCTAGTCAAGCAAGGTTTAACTCGTAGCGATGGGATTGTGGCTCTTGGTGGAGGTGTTGTTGGGGATCTGGCTGGTTTTGTAGCCTCTACCTATATGCGGGGCATTCACTTTGTTCAGATTCCGACTAGTTTGACTGCCCAGGTTGATTCTTCTATCGGTGGAAAGACAGGTGTCAATACTCCTTTTGCTAAAAATATGGTGGGTACCTTTGCTCAACCAGATGGGGTTCTGATTGATCCGCTTGTCCTTGAAACGCTTGGAAAAAGAGAGTTGATTGAAGGAATGGGTGAGGTTATCAAGTACGGCTTGATTGAGGATCCAGAACTGTGGGCTCTCTTAACGGACCTGGATGGTTCTGTTGAGAGTATACTGGAACATGCGGAGACTTTGATTGAACATTCTTGTCAGGTGAAGCGCAAGATGGTGGTCGAGGATGAGTTGGATAACGGTGTTCGGCTTTACCTCAACTTTGGACACACTATTGGCCACGCCCTTGAAGCAACAGCTGGTTACGGCAAGGTCATGCATGGTGAGGCTGTGGCTATGGGCATGGTTCAGATTTCCAAGGTTGCTGAGGGAAAAGGCCTCATGCCAGAAGGAATAACCCAGTCCATTAGAGAGATGTGCCAGAAATTTGGCTTGCCTGTTGACTATGAAAACTGGGATGTTGACAAGCTTTATCAGGCTCTTACTCATGACAAGAAAGCGCGTGGCAACACCTTGAAATTGGTCTTGGTACCAGAGCTTGGTTCAGCGAGCATTCACCCAGTTTCTCTGGAAGAGATGAAAGACTACTTGGTAAAATAAGGAGAACGTATGAGATATTTAACTGCAGGAGAATCACACGGCCCCCGTCTGACGACAATTATCGAGGGAATTCCAGCGGGCCTTCCTTTAACAGTAGAGGACATCAACGAGGATCTGAAACGTCGTCAGGGTGGCTACGGTCGTGGTGGCCGTATGAAAATTGAGAGTGATCAGGTTGTCTTTACATCGGGCGTTCGCCACGGGAAAACAACAGGGGCTCCGATTACCATGGATGTCATTAATAAGGACCATCAGAAATGGCTAGATATCATGTCTGCTGAGGACATTGAAGACCACCTTAAAAGCAAGCGGAAAATCACTCATCCTCGCCCAGGACATGCCGATTTGGTAGGGGGGATCAAGTACCGTTTTGATGATTTGCGAAATTCTTTGGAACGTTCATCAGCTCGTGAAACAACCATGCGAGTAGCCGTTGGGGCAGTAGCCAAACGTCTCTTAGCTGAGCTAGATATGGAGATTGCCAACCATGTCGTGGTCTTTGGTGGCAAGGAAATCGATGTACCTGAAAATCTGACAGTGGCTGAGATTAAGGAACGAGCTGCCCAGTCTGAAGTTTCTATTGTCAACCAAGAGCGGGAACAGGAAATCAAGGACTATATTGACCAAATCAAACGTGACGGTGATACCATCGGTGGGGTTGTAGAGACAGTCGTCGGAGGCGTTCCAGTTGGCCTTGGCTCCTATGTCCAATGGGACAGAAAATTGGATGCGCGATTGGCCCAAGCAGTTGTTTCTATCAATGCCTTTAAAGGGGTGGAATTTGGTCTTGGATTTGAAGCTGGTTACCGCAAAGGCAGCCAAGTTATGGATGAAATTCTCTGGTCTAAAGAAGACGGCTATACTCGTCGTACCAATAATCTAGGTGGTTTTGAAGGTGGTATGACCAATGGGCAACCAATTGTTGTTCGTGGAGTTATGAAACCCATTCCCACTCTTTACAAACCACTTATGAGTGTGGATATCGAAACCCACGAACCTTACAAGGCAACCGTGGAGAGAAGTGATCCGACCGCCCTTCCAGCTGCAGGTGTGGTCATGGAAGCCGTTGTTGCCACCGTTTTGGCGCAGGAAATTCTTGAAAAATTCTCATCAGATAATCTTGAAGAATTAAAAGAGGCAGTTGCCAAGCACCGAGACTATACAAAGAACTATTAAGGAGTCCTTATGGCAAAAACCATCTATATCGCAGGTCTAGGTTTGATTGGTGCTTCGATGGCGCTCGGTATCAAGCGTGATCATCCTGATTATGAAATTCTAGGTTATAATCGCAGTCAGGCTTCGAGAGGCATTGCCTTGGAGCGGGGGATGATTGACCGTGCGACGGATGATTTTGCCAGTTTCGCTCCCCTAGCAGATGTCATCATCCTGACCTTGCCAATCAAACAGACCATTGCTTTTATTAAGGAGCTGGCAGATTTAGACTTGAAAGAAGGTGTCATTATCTCGNATGCCGGCTCAACCAAGTCAGCCATTGTGGAAGCAACGGAGCAGTATTTAGCTGGCAAGCCTGTTCGCTTTATCGGGGCTCATCCCATGGCTGGTAGCCACAAGACAGGGGCAGCTTCTGCGGATGTTAATCTCTTTGAAAATGCCTATTATATATTCACACCTTCGAGTCTGACAAGTCCTGGCACGCTTGAGGAAATGAAGGATCTGTTTTCAGGCCTTCATGCTCGTTTTATTGAGATTGATGCCAAGGAGCATGATCGGGTGACTTCTCAGATTAGCCATTTTCCTCATATTCTGGCTTCCAGCCTTATGGAGCAGACGGCAGTTTATGCTCAAGAACATGAGATGGCAAGGCGCTTTGCGGCGGGTGGTTTTCGAGATATGACTCGGATTGCGGAAAGCGAGCCAGGTATGTGGACTTCTATTCTCTTGTCCAATCGCGAGACCATCCTAGATCGAATTGCGGATTTCAAGGAACGTTTGGAAGCGATTGGTCAGTCCATCAGCAAGGGAGATGAAGAACAAATCTGGAACTTTTTCAACCAAGCGCGTGAGCAACGTCAGGCCATGGAAATCCATAAGCGTGGTGGTGTGGATAGTTCTTATGACCTCTATGTCGATGTTCCCGATGAAGAAGATGTTATCTTGCGAATTTTGGAATTGCTAAGAGGAACTTCCTTGGTCAACATTCACATCAACGAAGAAAACCGTGAAGATGTTCACGGGATTCTACAAATTTCATTTAAAAATGCTCAAGATTTAGAACGAGCTGAGCGCTTCATTTCAGAAAATACGGACTACACAGTCGTCATCAAATAAGGAGAAAATCATGTCAAACATTTACGATAGTGCAAATGAACTTAGCCGCGGGTTACGCGAATTACCAGAATACAAGACTGTTAAAGCAGCCAAAGATGCCATCCAAGCTGATACGGAAGCCAGCAAGATTTTTGCAGATTACCTTGCCTTCCAGCAAGAAATCCAAGTCATGGCTCAAACTGGACAAATGCCAGATGCTTCTTTCCAAGAAAAGATGGAGTCTTTCAGCAAGCAAATCCAAGAAAACGCTCTTTTGTCAGATTTCTTTGCTAAACAGCAACAATTGTCTATTTACCTTTCAGACATTGAAAAAATTGTCTTTGAACCTGTTTCAGAATTATTGAAATAGTATTTTATCTGTATAAAAGCCAGAAATTTCAGGAATTTCTGGCTTTTTTGTGATAAAATAAGAAAAGTATTGCAAGTATGAGGTCAACTATGAAACTAAAAACAAACATTCGCCACTTACATGGCAGTATCCGGGTTCCAGGTGACAAGTCTATCAGCCACCGTTCGATTATTTTTGGAAGTTTGGCTGAGGGCGAGACTAAGGTTTATGATATTCTGCGTGGTGAGGATGTACTTTCAACCATGCAGGTTTTTCGTGACCTTGGTGTTGAAATTGAGGATACAGACGGTGTGATTACCATTCAAGGTGTGGGCATGGATGGCTTAAAAGCTCCGCAAAACGCCTTGGATATGGGGAATTCTGGAACCTCGATTCGTCTGATTTCAGGTGTCCTTGCTGGTGCAGACTTCGAAGTAGAGATGTTTGGAGACGACAGTCTATCCAAACGTCCTATGGACCGTGTGACCCTTCCCTTGAAAAAAATGGGAGTCAGCATTTCAGGGCAAACCGAGCGAGACCTGCCTCCTCTGCACTTGAAAGGCACTAAAAACCTAACACCAATTCACTATGAGTTGCCAATCGCCTCTGCCCAAGTCAAGTCAGCCTTGATGTTTGCAGCCTTGCAGGCTCAAGGGGAGTCAGTTATTCTCGAGAAAGAGTGTACTCGTAACCACACCGAAGATATGCTACAGCAATTTGGTGGCCATTTAAGTGTGGATGGAAAGAAAATCACAGTCCAAGGACCGCAAAAATTGTCTGGACAAAAGGTTATCGTTCCAGGAGATATTTCCAGTGCAGCCTTTTGGTTAGTTGCAGGTTTGATTGTGCCAGATTCTCGTGTAGTGCTGCAGAATGTGGGCATCAATGAAACGCGCACAGGGATTCTTGATGTCATTCGCGCCATGGGTGGAAAACTAGAAATAACTGAAATCGATCCAGTCGCTAAATCCGCAACTCTGACGGTTGAAACTTCAAATCTGAAAGGGACAGAAATTAGTGGAGCCTTGATTCCACGTTTGATTGATGAATTACCAATTATCGCCCTGCTTGCTACCCAAGCAGAAGGAGTGACGGTTATCAAGGATGCAGAGGAACTTAAAGTCAAAGAAACAGACCGCATTCAAGTTGTGGCTGACGCCTTGAATAGCATGGGCGCGGAAATAACACCTACAGCAGATGGAATGATTATCAAAGGGAAATCATCCCTTCATGGTGCTAGAGTCAATACCTTTGGTGACCATCGAATTGGAATGATGACAGCTATTGCAGCTCTCTTGGTTGCTGATGGAGAAGTGGAACTTGACCGTGCTGAAGCCATCAATACCAGCTATCCTAGCTTCTTTGATGATTTGGAGACCTTGATTCATGGCTAAGGTATTACTCGGATTTATGGGGGCGGGCAAATCTACAATCGCTAGAGGATTGGACCCAGACTACATCGATATGGATGCTTTGATCAAGGAACGTTTGGGCATGTCCATTGCGGATTTTTTCGCTGAAAAGGGAGAAGAGGCCTTTCGTCAAGTAGAGTCAGAAGTGCTAGCTGACTTACTAAAAACGGATCACGTTGTGTCAACTGGCGGAGGAGTTGTCATTTCTCAGAGAAATCGTGACTTGCTAAAGATTAATCCTGATAATATTTATCTAAAAGCCGATTTTGAAACCCTCTACCAACGTATCGCAGCTGATAAGGACAATCAGCGCCCGCTTTTTCTAAATAATAGCAAGGAAGAACTAGCCAGAATTTTCCAAGAAAGACAGACATGGTATGAGGAAGTAGCCAGTCGGCTTCTAGATGTGACCAAGTTAAGCCCAGAGGAAATTATAGAGGAACTGAGATGAAAATTGCCTATCTAGGTCCCAAGGGATCATTTTCACACCACGTTGTGCAGGCTGCTTTTCCTAATGAGGAATTGCAGGCTTTTGCCAATATTACAGATGTTATCAAGGCCTATGAACAAGGCTTGGTGGATTATTCTGTGGTGCCAGTTGAAAACTCTATCGAAGGCAGTGTGCGTGAAAGCTTGGACTATCTTTTTCATCAGGCGGACATTCAGGCTGTTGCAGAAATAGTACAACCCATTCATCAGCAACTAATGGCAGTTCCTGGTCATACTAAGATTGAAAAGATTTTTTCTCATCCTCAGGCTTTGGCCCAAGGGAAAAAGTTTATCGATGAGCATTATCCAGAAGCCCAGCTTGAAGTGACGGCAAGCACAGCCTATGCAGCCCGCTTTATCTCGGAACATCCAGACCAGCCTTATGCAGCCATTGCACCAAGAAGTTCTGCCGAAGAATATGGCTTGGAATTGATAGCAGAAGATATCCAAGAAATGGAAGCCAATTTCACTCGTTTTTGGGTTTTAGGGTCTGAGATTCCCACTATCCATATGAAATCACAAACTGAAAAAATGAGTTTGGCCTTAACCTTACCGGACAACCTTCCCGGTGCCCTCTACAAGGCTCTTTCAACCTTCGCTTGGCGAGGTATTGACTTAACCAAGATAGAAAGTCGTCCCCTCAAAACGGCACTAGGTGAGTACTTTTTCATTATAGATGTGGATTATAGTGCCAAAGAGCTGGTTCATTTTGCCAGACAAGAACTAGAAACAATTGGGATCCAGTACAAGATACTGGGGACCTACCCTATTTTCACTATTAGGGATTTAGGAAAGGAGTGCCTATGAGCAATGAAAACCCTTTAAGTCATCATGAGCAGTTACGTTATGACTATCTCTTTAAGAATTTTCACTACCTCAATGATCGGGAGCGAAAGGAGTTTGATTACCTGCAGCAAAAGATGACAGGACCCAAGCAAGAAGTTCACCCTTCCTACCAAGAAGAAAAAGAAGAATCTTGGGGTAGAGACATTAATCTTCCGACTTATGGAAATAGAAGTCGGGCTAAGAAACGTGAAAAGGTAGCTCCTCTTCCTAAAGTCAAAAAGAAAAAAAGAAGATTTCGCTTTAAACGAATACTGACTTGGTTCTTGCTATTGATTACATGTGTGGCTGCAGGGATGATTTTCATGTTTCTTCGAGGATTCCAGTCGGCAGCCAATCCAAGCAATAAGCCAGCTGATGCCAAGGCAGCCCAAGTAGAAGTTTTTAACGGTCAGGATACCAAAGATGGTGTGAATATCCTAATCATGGGGACAGATGGCCGTATTGGTCAAAATAGTGCAGAAACCCGTACCGACACGATCATGGTACTGAATGTCAGTGGATCGGATAAGAAGATTAAGCTCGTCAGCTTTATGCGTGACAACTTGGTTTATATCGACGGGTATAGTAAGATTGTAAATGGCCAGAAACAAACAGATAACAAACTTAATGTTGCCTATGAACTTGGAGAACAAGAAGGGCAAAAAGGGGCAGAAATGGTCCGCAAGGTTCTAAAAGATAATTTTGACTTGGATATCAAGTACTACGCCTTAGTTGACTTTCAGGCTTTTGCAACAGCTATTGACACCCTTTTCCCTGAAGGAGTGACTATCGATGCTCAATTTTCAACTCTGAATGGTCAACCTCTGACAGAAGCCACAGTCGGAGACGACCTTCATGCAACAGAAACAGAGTCGCCAACTCAAACCATCAAAGTTGGAAAACAGCAGATGAATGGTTCTACCTTGCTCAACTATGCTCGCTTCCGTGATGATGATGAAGGAGACTACGGACGCACAAAACGTCAGCAACAAGTGATGTCAGCCGTTCTTGAACAGGTCAAAGATCCAACCAAACTCTTTACAGGATCTGAGGCACTTGGAAAAGTCTTTGCGATGACTTCGACCAATTTACCGTATAGCTTCTTGTTGACCAATGGTTTATCTGTCATAGAAGGCGCTCAGAATGGTATCGAAAGATTAACTGTTCCCGAACTTGGTGACTGGGTAGATGACTACGATGTTTATGGAGGGCAGGCTCTCCTTGTCGATCAAAATAAATACAAGACTAAACTCGCCCAAATGGGAATGAGATAGAAAACTCTTATAAAGAAAATCAAAGTTTAAATCACTAGCAAAAAAGTGGTTTAGGCTTTGATTTTTCTTACTCTCTGATGGATTTTTAAGGCTTTTTTATGGTATAATAAAACGATATAACTCGTTATTGGACAGAAGAGGAGAAACATGAGTGATTTGAAAGCGATTCAGGCTCGTAGTCTGGAAATGGCTGAATATTTCGTCGCATTTTGTAAAGAACATGACTTGTTGTGCTATCTCTGTGGTGGAGGGGCTATTGGTGCCCTTCGTAACAAGGGCTTCATTCCTTGGGATGATGACCTAGACTTTTTCATGCCTCGCAAGGACTATGAAAAATTAGTTGAACTATGGCCTCGTTATGCAGATGAACGTTATTTTTTGTCAAAGAGTCACAAGGATTTTGTAGATCGTAACCTTTTTATTACCATTCGTGATAAGGAAACAACTTGTATCAAGCCTTATCAAAAGGATTTGGATTTACCACACGGTTTAGCTTTGGATGTGTTACCTTTAGATTATTATCCTAAAAATCCAGCTGAACGTAAGAAACAAGTCCGTTGGGCCTTGATCTATTCACTCTTTTGTGCCCAAACTATCCCAGAAAAGCATGGTGCCGTCATGAAATGGGGAAGTCGCATCTTACTCGGCCTGACTCCAAAATCTCTACGTTATCGCATTTGGAAAAAAGCTGAAAAAGAAATGACCAAGTATAGTCTGGCTGAGAGCGATGGCATTACGGAATTATGCTCAGGTCCTGGTTACATGAGAAACAAGTACCCAATCGCATCCTTTGAAGACAATCTTTTCTTGCCATTTGAAGGAACCGAGATGCCCATCCCAGTCGGCTATGATGCCTATCTCAGCACTGCTTTTGGGGATTATATGACACCGCCGCCAGCGGACAAGCAAGTACCGCATCATGATGCCATTATAGCAGACATGGACAAGAGCTACACAGAGTACAAGGGAGAATACGGAGCATGATGGGAGAAAAAATAAGCGTTATCGTTCCAGTCTACAATGTAGAGGCTTATCTGGAGCGATGTGTGGAGTCGATTCTTCAACAGACTTATGCCCATTTTGAGTTAATCCTAATCAATGATGGTTCTACTGATTCCAGTGGACAGATCTGTGATCACTTAGCGTCTCAGTATGAGAATATCAAGGTTTATCATATCGAAAATGCTGGTGTTTCAAATGCTAGAAATATGGGAATTCAGCTAGCAACGGGTTCTTGGGTTACCTTTATTGATAGCGATGATTTCGTTACCCAGGATTACCTAGCTACTTTAGCAAGTGCAGCTGAAGGGTTGAATGTAGGCTTTGTAATTGCTCCTCTGCACCATATCAAAAACGGCATTGTAACAGACCTACCTTCACATTCAGAAAAAACAGAACTCTGGTCAACAGAAGAAACCATGAAGGAACTACTGATGACTACCAGAACATCATTTTTTCCAGTCGCAAAACTGTTTAAGAGAGACCTGCTTGCCGATGAAAAGTTTAATACCAATTATCACCTAGCTGAAGATGCCTTGTTTTTAACTGAATTGCTACTAAAGACAAGATGCAGTTGCGTATTTATTGACAAACCTGTTTATTATTATGATCATCGTGAGGGAAGTGCAACAACATCTGTTAATCGACATGTATTTGACACAATAGAAGTTTATAAGCAAATAATTGCTCAAGTTTCACAAGCCTTCCCTAATTTAAAATACGAATTAATAAACAGAGAATGTTGGTCGTACATCACAGTTTACGATAAAATTATCTTTACTTCACGTGAAGAGTATCAAAAGGAGAAAGCCGAGCTGAGGACTTGGATTGTTCAGCACCGACGCGAAATATGGAAAGATGCTTATTTCACCACTTTTCGCAAGGTAGCGATCCTTTCACTTGTCATTTCTCCATGGCTATATAAGAAAATTGTTGGATTAAAAAACTAATATCATGAGAAGGAGTTGAAAATGAATTTTTCAAAAATGGATGAATACTTTGAAAAATCAAAACTATGGATTGCGTATCTATTTGTTTTCATTTCGATTTTAAGTATGAGTTCACTGGTTTATAAGATAGCAAATCCCCTCTACAAGGGATTATCAGCAATTGTAGTGCTTTATATTTGCTATACCTTATTGTTTAAGTGGAAAGAAATCACAGCAGATCGTAAATTTCTATCCTTATTTGGACTATTAGCTGGAAGTCATCTGCTATCAGCTATTTTCAATCGCTCTGGACATCTGATTGGAAATGTGATTGAAATTCTCTTCATGGTAACCTATGTTTTATTATTTACCATGTTACAATCAGGGCAACTTAAAAAATTATTTGACTGGATTGCCTATACGGTTCAAATTGTATCTTTTTCTTCAGCAATTTTTGCGTTTGGTTTATTGGTAAGTAGAGTCCTTATCCTATTTAAGATTGGCGAACAATCTTATTACTATGGTGTCATGAATGGACGTCTGTGGGGGATTGTCAATCCAAATGCTAGTGCGATATTTTCATACATTAGCATTATTTTGGCTATGTATTTGATCCATAAAGGAAGTAAATATTCTGTTTATCTTAAACTGAACAATGTGATTCAATTCGTTTACTTCGCAACGATGCAAAGTCGAGGAGCCTTACTTTCTTTACTTCTCATGATTGGACTCTATAGTTTCTTTGCTACTAGAGGAAGTATCGTTAAACGATTCCTCACTTTTATAGTTGCTGGTTTGCTGATTACTGCAACTAATATTGGATTAAGCTATGTAACTTCAATCTATATCTCATCTGAAACTGCGACTGTCTTAGATTTAAACAAAGGACAATCCTATGCTGAGACAGATTCATCTGTTACTAAGAAGAACGGTGAGCTCCATCTGATCGAAACAACACCAAGTGGTAGAACCTATATCTGGAAAAATGCCATCAAGATGGGAAGTGCCAAACCAATTTTTGGTTATGGTGTACGAAACGTTCCAGATTACTACACAGAATATTTCAGTAAATTTGAGATTCAAAACTCCCTTATTGGTGGGAATTTCCATAACATTTTTGTGACCATATTTGTCAGTTCGGGAGTTCTAGGTTTGGTATCCTTCCTTCTTGTACTGGCTTATGTCATCAAGCGCTTTTTAACGTATTTGATTGTTTCCAAGAAAAACACTGATAAATTGATCATGATCCTTTTCTTCGGTATCTTGTTTGGTCAATTATTTGAAAGTCAGATTATGTATTCAACCAACTTTATTAATATCATCTTCTGGCTAGCGATTGGCTATGGACTCGTAGTCTGCAAACGGGATGAAGGAGTTCGGTACCAAGAAGTAACAGATGTCAATGAAATTCAACAGATGGAACTTGGAATCATGGAGTATATTCATAAAGTTTGTCAGAAAATTGGTGTCAAGTATTTCTTAGCATATGGAAGTCTAATTGGTGCTGTACGCCATCAAGGATTTATCCCTTGGGATGATGACATGGATATCTGCATGTTACGAGAAGATTATGAAAAGTTGCAAGACTACCTTATCGCTAACCCTGATGAACGTTACGAGGTCATGTCTTATAAAAATAATCTCAACTATGTCTATCCCTTCATGAAAGTGCAGGATAACCATACTTACTTGCTAGAAGAAGATGTTCGCATCGATTCGAATATGGGAATCTATGTAGATATTTTCCCTGTAGATGGCTACGAGGATGACGTACAATTTAAAAACAAGATGACGAAACTGATAAAGAAACGTCAATTGAGTTGCTACACCTTTAAAGGCATTACCAATACAAAAAGTGTACTGAATTCACTGCTACGTTATGTGTCAGTTATTATTTTCTATTTCACCAATACGAACAAATACGTTGCCCAGATTGAAGAGCTTGCAAAATCCCGTAAAGTCTCAGATTATGAGCAAGTGGATTATCTTATCTACAAGGATATGAACAAACCAGTGTGGAGACGTGAATGGCTGGAACAAGTTACTACTGGAACATTTGAAGGTAAGGAATTTACCATTCCGAAAAATTATCATGAAATTTTGACCTCAGACTACGGAGACTATATGCAATTGCCACCGGTTGAACAAAGAGTATCTCATCATGATTTTAAATTATGGAAGATTGTTAAAAGGTCTAAATGACGGGATTGGGATTAAGAAACGTTTAAAAATATAGTCAAATTTAGGAGAATAGAACCTATGTCTGAAAGAACTTTAACTCTTGAAGAAATAAAGCAAGTAGAATTGGATATTTTAAAGTATCTACATGATCTTTGTGAACAACATCAAATCAAATACTTTATTGATTTTGGAACCTTACTAGGGGCTGTACGCCATAAAGGATTTATCCCTTGGGATGATGATACAGATATTTCCTTGGCGCGTGATGAATTTGAAAAACTGTATAAGGTTTTACAAAATGAAAATCATCCCTACTACAAATTGATTTCATTCAGAGAAACAAAGGGATATCCATACAGTTATATGAGAGTCTATGATGTAAGGACTCGTCGAGATGCTAACCTCGTAGACCCAACGGTCGTATTGGGAACTTGCGTTGACATTTTTCCATATGATGGTGTCGTAACACAGGAAAGTGACCGTAAGAAAATGAAGCTCTACAAATATTTCATTCGCCTTTCTTCTTTGAATTTTAAAGGGATCAAGTCTGAGAATGGTGGACTTAAAAACCTCCCTCGTTATATGGGATCAGCTATTTTCCGCTTAACTTCCCCACAGCTATGGAATCAAAAATTAGAGAGCCTTGCTTTGAAGTATAGTGTAGATCAAGCAACAGATCTAACTTGTACTATCTATGACCCTTATTATCCAAATGGTATAAAAAAAGAATGGCTCTATGATTTGATTGATATGCCTTATGAAAACATCGTGGTCAAGGTTCCGAGAAAATACCATGAAATACTTGTCTACGAATTTGGAGAAAACTATATGACTCCACCGCCTATTGAGCAACAAGTCCCAGGAGGGGATAAAAACTACTGGATTGATTAGATTAGTAAAAGTTGCTTATTGTTAAGATAAAGGAGTTTTCAAGGTGAAAAATAAATGGTTATTAAAATCAGTCAGCTATAGTGTTCTCGCAGTCTTTCTATTACTGATTCAGTTATCGCAAGGAGTAAATGCAGATACCATTTCAGCAGGTTCGGGCAATCGTATCCATTTCATAAATACTAAAGCAAAATCTGGGAGTGACGCCATCCTTCTGGAAAGCAATGGTCACTATGCTTTGATTGATATGGGTGAAGACTATGATTTTCCTGATGGGAGTGACCCGCGCTATCCAAGCCGCTGGGGAATTTCCATGAGAAATTATCAAGTATTGGAGGATCGATTGATTCGCCACTTGGATCAAATAGGTGTAAAAAAATTAGATTTTATTATAGGAACTCATGTTCATAGTGACCATATTGGTGGAGCAGACGAAATACTCAATCGATATCAAGTCGGTAAGTTTTATTTGAAAAAATATTCAGATGATCGGATTACAGCAAACTGGGGACTATGGGATAATCTTTTTAATTATGATAATGCTTTGAGAGCAGCTCAAAAACGGGGAGTTACTCTTATCCAGAATATTTCAGATGAGGATAGCCATCTAAAATTAGGTGATATGGATATCCAACTCTACAACTATAAGAATGAATATGATGCTGACGGGAATCTGAAAAAAGTTCGAGATGATAACTCCAACTCCATTGTTTCAGTAGTGACTGTGGCAGGAAAGAGAATCTATCTTGGTGGAGATTTGGATAATGCCGAAGGGGCAGAAGATAAGTTAGGTCCAGTTATCGGCAAGGTTGATATGATGAAATGGAACCATCATTATGATGCGACAATTTCAAATACGATTAATTTCCTTGAAAACTTATCACCAAAAATGATTATTCAGACAACTGGTGGAGATATTAATGTTGCTTCAACCAGAGAATACCTTCAGAAGAAAAATATTCAGGTTCTTCATGCTGCGAGCCAAACTCAAGACGCTACCGTTTTTGATATTAGCGATAAAGGATTTGCTAATGTTTCAAATACCTTCCCTGATATCCCTGTAGTTGACGAAAAATGGTATCAAGAAGATGGCTATTGGAAATATCGTTTGACTGACGGAGAAATGGCTATCGGCTGGAGAGAGATTGGCGGAGCCACTTATTTCTTTAATGGAAAAGGACAAATGCAAGCAGGTCGCTGGCTTCACCTTAACGACGACTGGGGAGAAAATGCCAAAGGGAATGATTACTATCTGAACCAAAATGGTAAAATGCAAACTGGTGGTTGGTTCAAACTAGATGACTCTTGGTATTATATCCAATCAAATGGTGCTAGACGATTTAGCGAGCTCTCTGAAATCGGAGGGAAAAAGTATCTCTTTGCAGCAGATGGGAAGATGCTAACAGGACATCAAGTCTATAATGGCAAGAAGATGTTCTTTAGCGAAAGTGGTGCACTCCAAACAGCAGGTAAGCCTTCAACTTGGCAAAAGATTGATTCAAATTGGTATTTCTATGATGAGGATGGGCTAAAGACCATCGGTAAAAAGAATATCAATGGAAGCACATACTACTTTAATCAAGAAGGTATCATGCAAACTGGCTGGGCCTTTGTTGATGGTCACTGGAACTATTTTGCAAGTTCTGGAGCTATGAAAACCGGCTGGGTCAAGGATCAGGAAACATGGTATTATCTGGATAAAGATGGCATCATGTTAACTGGTAGACAAGATATAAATGGTGTTCGTTACTATTTGAATGCTAGTGGTGCCATGCAGACTGGCTGGAAGTGGCAAGAAAATAGCTGGTACTTCTATACGAACTCAGGAGCTATGAAAACTGGTTGGTTGAAAGATAAAGAATCATGGTATTATTTGGATCCAGAAACAGGTATCATGGCTGTAGGATCTAAAGAGATTGACGGTAAGAACTACTTCTTCAGCTCTGCAGGTACTATGCAAGTTGGATGGCAGAGGTCAAATGATTCTTGGCATTATTACGCTACGTCTGGCGCACTCCAAACTGGTTGGTTGAAAGATGGTGATGTCTGGTATTATCTTGAAGGTAAAGAAGGCATTATGTTAGTCGGCCTCCATCAAGTAGATGGTAAGCAATATTACTTTAGCAAATCTGGAGCCATGCAAACTGGCTGGAAATGGTTTGATAATCATTACCGTTACTTTGAATCAAATGGAGCCATGCAAACTGGTTGGATAAAAGACAAAGGCGTCTGGTATTATCTAAATCCTGAAGATGGAATCATGTTGGTTGGCCTTCATAAAGTAAATGGTGAACATTATTACTTTGATGAATCAGGAGCTATGCAAACAGGTTGGAAACAGCTTGATGGTAATTGGTACTATTTCCAAGCTGATGGTTCTTTGTTGAAGAACGCAACAACACCTGATGGTTACAAAGTAAACGAAGAAGGTATCTGGAAACAGGCTGTTGCTGCTGTAGATAGCGAGGCAGTCAAGCCAGAACAGAAACAAGAAGCTGATTCCTCTATTGTTGAACAACCTAAACAAGATTCAAATCTAGAAGCCAACGCTTCTGAAAAGAAAGAAAAAGAATAAAGAAGAAATCCCCTACTGGCAACTAATTTATCAGTAGGGGATTTTTTAATTTCGTTTTAATTTAGCAAGTACAAGGTTCAGTGCATAGTGGAGTGTTTTGTCTTTGGTGATAAAGAGGGTCAAGAGGTAATAGATACCACAAGTTGCTACGGTAGACAGAACCATGAGAATCATATTGAAGTTTACTGTGTAAGAATTGATTTGGAAAATCATTTTGAAAATATAGAAGATTGGGATAAAACCAAGGGATATAATGCTATAACGTGTTAAGGTTATAAAAATTTCTTTTAAACTAATCAGTTGATGTTTCTTGATAAAATGAATTTCAAGTAAAACGACGATAGTTTCTGCGATAATGGTCGTAGCGATGTAATACTCAGGTGCAAAAATATTATTGAAATACAAGATGCTATTTAATAGTATATTGGCACCACCACCAAGGAAGTAGAAGGCTGTTAAGCGATTTTCATGGTCATTGATAAAGATAATCTGTTTACCAAGAATCAACTCAATAGCCCAAATGATGGTACGAAAAGCGAAGACGCTAGTTACGATACCCGCTTCAAGATATTTTTCAGAAGAATAAATAACAGTTGCGTACCGTCCCAATATCATAATCCCGATACTAGTTGGAACCATAAGGAAATAGAATAAGGATGCCGCTTGATTCACGAGATAATTATAGGACTTGTAATCCTTTTTACCGAGATAGTAGCCAAGGCGTGGAATACTGACGTTGATAGCTCCACTCAAGACACTGGCAATCAACATGACGATACTATAGGCAATTGTATAATAAGAAATGTAGTTTTCATCTGGTCCCTTGGTGATAAACATTCTATCTAGCAAGGTATAAAGCATATTAGCATTTGCTAAGAGAAGCATAGTGAAGAGTGGTTTAGAAGCTTTAGCTAATTCGACGAAACCAATCTTAACAAAAGAAACTTCTCTCTTAATCCAAAGAAAACTGAGCAGGTAGTTGAGGATAGTGGTCGCTGTCATAACGATAGCATAAGGAACAATATCATCTGCCGTTTTAACAAAGGCGAAGATAGCGACCAGCATGGTAATTCGAATAATTAACGTTTTGTAGAGGATGAAGGCATAATTTTCATAAGCCTCGTTCATCCATTCGATATTGAGAAATTGGAAGAGTGCTTGGGCCCCTAGGATGTAGTAGAGGACTTTCAGATTCTCAATGCTGGTGTCAAAGAAGATAATGAGGAAGTAGATACCTGTCGTCAGGAGAGAGGTAAAAACCGAGATATAAAACAACTTAGAAAAGACGTAGTTAATTTTATTCTTGTCATCCTTGACCTTACTAATAGCTCGAATCCCGTAGTTGTATATTCCAAAGGCAGCTAGTGGAATAACAAAACTTGCCCAGGTATTGGCTGTATTGAAATAACCGTAATTGGATTTGCTGAGAATCCGCGTCAGATAAGGATTGGTTATCAGTGGAAAAACGATATTGAGAATATTGACCAGCAAGCTGGCCAAGGCATTTACTTTTATATTTTTCATTGAACTTTCTTTCTTAAATCTAAAATCATATCTAGTATTATATCACATTCTCGCTTCATTCTTTTGATAAAATCGTAAAAATCTAGTATAATAGATAGACTGAAAGTATGAGGTTACTAGATATGAAGATGAAACAAATTAGTGATACAACACTGAAAATCACGATGACTTTAGATGATTTGATGGACCGAGGAATGGAGATTGCAGACTTTCTCGTTCCTCAGGAAAAAACTGAAGAGTTTTTCTATGCTATTTTAGATGAGTTAGAGATGCCAGACAATTTCTTGGATAGTGGCATGCTGAGTTTCCGCGTGACGCCAAAACCTGATAAGGTCGACGTCTTTGTGACCAAGTCCAAGATTGACCAAAATCTGGATTTTGAAGATTTGGCGGATCTACCAGATATGGAAGAATTAGCCCAAATGTCGCCAGATGAATTTCTCAAAACCTTGGAAAAGAGTATTGCAGATAAAACCAAGGACGATATTGAGGCCATCCAATCTCTAGAGCAGGTCGAAGCAAAGGAAGAAGAGCAAGAGCAGGCAGACAAGGAGACTGAGAGTAAGAAAGAACCTTATATCTACTATATCCTGCGCTTTGCAAGCCTTGCTGACTTAGTTGCTTTTGCAAAGACGGTTAACTACCAGATGGAAACCTCTGAACTCTATAAGATGAATGGACACTATTATTTGACAATCTTAGTTGATGTGGAAAATCATCCAAGTCCATATCCAGCCTGGCTCTTGGCTCGTATGCGTGAGTTTGCAGACGACAGTGACATCAGTCGCTCAGTCTTGCAAGAGTATGGGCAAATCTTGATCAATCACGATGCAGTTCTTAATCTGCAAAAGATTCGTTCATAATTTTTAAAATCAATTTTAATTTATCAGGAAAGACGAATCTTGGGATTCGTTTTTTCTTTTCTAGACCGAAATAGTGATTTACTATAATAGGAATTTTCATAAAATTCTGTTATAATGGCTATATCAGAAAATTTCTAGGAGACAAACATGACAGTTAAAATTGCTTTACTTGGATTTGGTACCGTTGCAAGTGGTGTGCCATTCCTCCTAAAGGAAAATGGAGAAAAAATCGTTCAGTCAGCTCATTCAGAGATTGAAGTGGCCAAGGTATTGGTCAAGGATGAAGATGAAAAGAACCGCTTGCTTGCAGCAGGAAATGACTTTAACTTTGTAACCAATGTAGACGATATTTTGTCAGACAAGGACATTACTATCGTAGTGGAATTGATGGGGCGTATCGAACCAGCTAAGACCTTTATCACTCGTGCCTTAGAAGCTGGGAAACACGTTGTTACTGCTAACAAGGACCTTTTGGCTGTCCATGGTACAGAATTGTTAGAAATCGCTAAAGAGCATAATGTAGCACTTTACTACGAAGCGGCAGTAGCTGGTGGGATTCCAATTCTTCGTACTTTGGCAAATTCGTTGGCTTCTGACAAAATCACACGAGTTCTTGGTGTCGTTAATGGAACTTCCAACTTCATGATGACCAAGATGGTGGAAGAAGGCTGGTCTTATGATGATGCTCTGGCCGAAGCTCAAAGACTTGGATTTGCAGAAAGTGACCCTACAAATGACGTTGATGGGATTGATGCAGCCTACAAGATGGTGATTTTGAGCCAGTTTGCTTTTGGTATGAAGGTTGCCTTTGACGATGTAGCCCACAAGGGAATCCGTAACATCACACCAGAAGACGTAGCTGTAGCTCAAGACTTGGGCTATGTAGTGAAATTGGTTGGTTCTATCGAGGAAACTCCTTCAGGTATTGCTGCAGAAGTGACTCCAACCTTCCTACCTAAAGCACATCCACTTGCCAGTGTGAATGGGGTAATGAACGCAGTCTTTGTAGAATCTATCGGTATTGGTGAATCTATGTATTACGGACCAGGTGCGGGTCAAAAACCAACTGCAACAAGTGTTGTAGCGGACATTGTCCGTATCGTTCGTCGCTTGAATGATGGTACTATTGGTAAAGACTTCAACGAATATAGCCGTGAACTTGTCTTGGCTAATCCAGAAGATGTTAAAGCAAACTACTACTTCTCAATCTTGGCTCCAGACTCAAAAGGTCAGGTCTTGAAGTTGGCTGAAATCTTTAATGATCAAGATATTTCCTTCAAGCAAATCCTCCAAGATGGCAAGGAGGGTGACAAGGCACGTGTTGTGATTATCACACACAAGATTAATAAAGCTCAGCTTGAAAATGTCTCAGCTGAATTGAATAAGGTTTCAGAATTCGACCTCTTGAATAACTTCAAGGTGCTAGGAGAATAAGATGAAGATTATTGTACCTGCAACCAGTGCCAATATCGGGCCAGGTTTTGACTCGGTCGGTGTAGCTGTAACCAAGTATCTTCAAATCGAGGTCTGCGAAGAACGAGAAGAGTGGTTGATTGAACACCAGATTGGCAAATGGATTCCCCATGACGAGCGTAATCTTTTGCTTAAGATTGCCTTGCAAATTGCGCCTGACTTGCAACCGAGACGCTTGAAAATGACCAGTGATGTTCCCTTGGCGCGTGGTTTGGGTTCTTCTAGCTCGGTTATCGTTGCTGGGATTGAACTGGCTAACCAACTGGGCAATCTCAACTTATCTAACCACGACAAATTGCAGCTGGCTACCAAGATTGAAGGGCATCCTGACAATGTAGCTCCAGCAATTTACGGTAATCTCGTTATTGCCAGTTCCGTTGAAGGTCACGTTTCAGCAATTGTGGCTGACTTCCCAGAGTGTGATTTTCTAGCTTATATTCCCAACTATGAATTGCGCACTCGAGACAGTCGAGGTGTCCTTCCTAAGAAATTGTCTTACAAGGAAGCTGTTGCAGCTAGTTCAATTGCCAATGTGGCCGTTGCAGCCTTGTTAGCAGGAGATATGGTGACAGCTGGTCAAGCAATCGAGGGGGACCTCTTCCATGAGCGCTATCGTCAAAGTCTGGTCCGTGAATTTGCGACGATTAAGCAAGTAGCCAAAGAGAATGGTGCCTATGCGACCTACCTTTCTGGTGCCGGACCAACAGTGATGGTCTTGGCCTCTCATGACAAGATGCCGGCTATTAAGGCAGAATTGCAAAAGCAACCTTTCAAAGGCAAACTGCATGACTTGAAAGTTGATACGCAAGGTGTCCGTGTCGAAGCAAAATAAAGAATAGAAGATAGGATGGGGAAACTCTCGACCAGAGGGCTTCCTGTCCTTTTTTTGAAAAGAAGTTTATACTCAATGAAAAATCAAAGAGCAAACTAGGAAGCTAGCCGCAGGTTGCTCAAAGCATGGTTTTGAGGTTGTAGATGAAACTGACGAAGTAAGCTCAAAATACTGTTTTGAGGTTGCAGATGTAAGCTGACGTGGTTTGAAGAGATTTTCGAAGAGTATTGGTTAAAAACTTGATAAAGGAGAAATAAAGATGGCAGAAATTTATCTAGCAGGTGGTTGTTTTTGGGGCCTAGAGGAGTATTTTTCCCGAATTTCGGGAGTGCTAGCTACCAGTGTCGGCTACGCTAATGGGCAAGTCGAAACGACCAATTACCAGCTGCTCAAGGAAACAGACCATGCAGAAACGGTTCAAGTAATTTATGATGAGAAAGCTGTGTCACTCAGAGAGATTTTGCTTTATTATTTCCGTGTTATTGATCCAGTGTCTATTAACCAGCAGGGGAATGACTGTGGTCGCCAATATCGAACGGGAATCTATTATCAGGATGAAGCAGACTTGCCAGCTATCTACACAGTGGTGCAGGAGCAGGAGCGCATGCTGGGTCGAAAGATTGCAGTAGAGGTGGAGAAACTTCGCCACTACATATTAGCAGAAGACTACCATCAAGACTATCTCAAGAAAAATCCTTCAGGTTATTGTCATATCGATGTGACCGATGCTGAGAAGCCATTGATTGACGCCTCAAACTATGAAAAGCCTAGTCAAGAGGTGTTAAAGGAAAGCTTAACTGAAGAGTCTTATCGTGTTACGCAAGAAGCTGCTACAGAGGCTCCATTTAGTAATGCTTATGACCAAACTTTTGAAGAGGGGATTTATGTAGACATCACGACAGGGGAGCCACTCTTTTTTGCTAAGGATAAGTTTGCCTCAGGTTGTGGTTGGCCAAGTTTTAGTCGTCCGATTTCTAAGGAATTAATTCACTATTACAAGGATTTGAGCCATGGAATGGAGCGAATCGAGGTTCGTTCTCGGTCAGGAAATGCTCACTTGGGTCATGTCTTTACAGATGGACCTCAGGAGTTAGGTGGCCTGCGTTACTGTATTAATTCTGCCTCCTTGCGCTTTGTAGCCAAGGATGAGATGGAAAAAGCAGGATATGGCTATCTATTACCTTACTTAAACAAATAAAACTGAGAGGGTGGGGCTTCCCACTTTCTTCATTTCCAGAATAAGAATAGAAGGGATTTATGAAACACTTACTATCTTACTTCAAACCCTACATCAATGAGTCGATTATAGCACCCTTGTTCAAGCTACTAGAAGCTGTTTTTGAGCTCTTGGTTCCCATGGTGATTGCTGGGATTGTTGACCAGTCCTTGCCTCAGAGAGATCAAGGCCATCTCTGGATGCAGATTGGCCTGCTCCTTATCTTTGCAGTGATTGGCGTTTTAGTGGCCTTGGTAGCTCAGTTTTACTCAGCCAAGGCAGCGGTTGGGTTTGCCAAAGAACTGACAGACGACCTTTATCGTCATATTCTTTCCCTACCCAAGGATAGCAGAGATCGTCTGACAACTTCTAGCTTGGTGACTCGCTTGACTTCGGATACTTACCAGATTCAGACTGGGATCAATCAATTCCTGCGCCTCTTTTTGCGAGCTCCCATTATCGTTTTTGGGGCTATCTTTATGGCCTATCGCATATCGGCTGAGCTAACTTTCTGGTTTTTGGTTATGGTTGTCATTTTGACGATTGTCATTGTGGTGCTCTCACGACTGGTTAATCCTCTTTACAGCAATCTCAGAAAGAAAACGGACCAGCTGGTTCAGGAAACGCGTCAGCAATTGCAAGGGATGCGAGTTATTCGTGCTTTTGGCCAGGAAAAACGAGAGTTACAGATTTTTCAAACCCTTAACCAAGTTTATGCTAGATTGCAAGAAAAGACGGGTTTCTGGTCTAGTTTATTAACACCTCTGACCTATCTGATTGTTAATGGAACTCTTCTCGTCATCATCTGGCAAGGCTATATTTCAATTCAAGGAGGTTTACTCAGTCAAGGTGCCCTCATTGCCCTCATCAACTATCTCTTGCAAATCTTGGTGGAATTGGTTAAGCTCGCCATGCTGATTAATTCTCTCAACCAATCCTATATCTCAGCCAAGCGAATCGAGGAAGTTTTTACCGAAGCTCCAGAATATATTTATTCAGAATTAGAAGAAAAGCAAGCTACAGGTGATCGGGTTTTGCAAGTCAAAGAATTAACCTTTACCTATCCTGATGCGTCTCAAGCTTCTCTGAGAGACATTTCCTTTGATATGAAACAAGGGCAAATCCTTGGTATCATCGGGGGAACTGGTTCAGGTAAATCAAGCTTGGTGCAAGTCTTACTTGGTCTTTATACAGCAGACAAGGGTAGCATTGACCTTTATCGAAATGGACGTAGTCCTCTTAATCTTGAGCAGTGGCGGTCTTGGATTGCCTATGTTCCCCAAAAGGTCGAACTATTTAAAGGAACTATTCGTTCCAACTTGACTCTAGGTTTCAATCGAGAAGTATTTGACCAGGAACTATGGCAGGCCTTGGAGATTGCGCAAGCTAAGGATTTTGTCAGTGAAAAGGAAGGGCTCTTGAACGCCCTAGTTGAGGCAGGAGGGAGAAATTTCTCAGGCGGACAAAAACAAAGGCTGTCTATCGCACGTGCAGTCTTGCGCCAAGTTCCATTTCTCATCCTAGATGATGCGACCTCGGCCCTGGACACCATCACTGAGTCCAAGCTCTTGAAAGCTATCCGAGAAAATTTGCCAAATACAAGCTTAATCTTGATTTCTCAACGAACCTCAACTTTACAGATGGCAGACCAGATTCTCCTCTTGGAAAAAGGTGAGCTCCTAGCTGTTGGCAAGCACGATGACTTGATGAAATCCAGCCAAGTCTATCGCGAAATCAATGCATCCCAACACGGAAAGGAGGACTAGCATGAAACTACAAACTGCAAACCAAACGCTCAAGCGTTTGGCTAAGGATTTATTAAGCCATCCTTTCCTCCTTTTCCTAGCTTTTCTAGGAACTATTGCCCAAGTTGCTTTATCGATCTACCTACCTATCTTGATTGGGCAGGTCATTGACCAGGTCCTAGTAGCTGATTCTTCACCAGTTTTTTGGCAGATTTTCATCCAGATGATCTTGGTGGTCATAGGAAATACACTGGTACAATGGGCCAATCCTCTTCTTTATAATCGTCTAATCTTCTCTTATACCAAAGACTTGCGAGAGCGAATCATTCATAAGCTCCATCGTTTACCGATTGCTTTTGTGGATCGGCAGGGCAGTGGAGAGATGGTTAGTCGTGTGACCACAGACATAGAACAGCTGGCAGCCGGCTTGACCATGATTTTCAATCAATTTTTCATTGGTGTTTTGATGATTTTGGTTAGTATTCTAGCCATGCTCCAAATTCATCTCCTCATGACCCTCTTGGTCTTGCTGTTGACACCACTGTCCATGGTGATTTCACGTTTTATTGCTAAACGCTCTTATCATCTCTTCCAGAAGCAAACAGAGACGAGGGGGATTCAGACTCAGTTGATTGAAGAGTCTCTTAGCCAGCAAACTATTATCCAGTCCTTTAATGCTCAGACAGAGTTTATCCAAAGACTGCACGAGGCGAATGGCAACTACGCAGGTTATTCTCAGTCAGCTATCTTTTATTCCTCAACGGTTAATCCTTCAACTCGCTTTGTCAATGCACTCATCTATGCTCTTCTTGCTGGAGTGGGAGCCTATCGTATCATGATGGGGTCCACCTTGACCATCGGACGTTTAGTGACTTTTTTGAACTATGTTCAGCAGTACACTAAGCCCTTTAACGATATTTCTTCTGTTCTAGCCGAATTGCAAAGTGCTCTCGCTTGCGCAGAGCGTGTCTATGCTGTCTTAGAAAGTCCTGAGGTTGCTGAAACAGGTAAGGAAGTCTTGACCAGTGACCAAGTTAAGGGAGCCATTTCCTTTAAGCATGTTTCTTTTGGATACAATCCTGAAAGGATCTTGATTAAGGATTTGTCTATCGATATCCCAGCTGGTAGCAAGGTAGCCATCGTTGGTCCGACAGGTGCTGGTAAGTCAACTCTTATCAATCTCCTCATGCGTTTTTATCCTATTAACTCGGGAGATATCTTGTTAGATGGGCAATCCATTTATGATTATACCCGAGCGTCATTGAGACAGCAGTTTGGGATGGTACTCCAAGAAACCTGGCTCAAGCAAGGGACCATTCATGACAATATTGCCTTTGGAAATCCTGATGCCAGTAGGGAGCAGGTGATTGCTGCCGCAAAAGCAGCCAACGCAGACTTTTTCATCCAACAGTTGCCACAGGAATATGATACTAAGTTGGAAAATGCAGGAGAATCACTATCTGTCGGCCAAGCCCAGCTCTTGACCATCGCCCGAGTCTTTCTAGCTATCCCAAAGATTCTTATCTTAGACGAAGCGACTTCTTCCATCGATACACGGACAGAGGTGCTAGTACAGGATGCCTTTGCCAAACTCATGAAGGGGCGCACAAGCTTTATCATTGCTCATCGTTTGTCAACCATTCAGGATGCAGATTTGATTCTTGTCTTGGTAGATGGTGACATTGTGGAGCATGGTAACCATCAGAATCTCATGGCTAGAAAGGGCAAGTATTACCAAATGCAAAAAGCTTCAGCTTTTAGCTCTGAATAATCCTTTCTATTTTGGATAAAAAAAGTTGCCTTCGGGTTACTTTTTTGTTACAATAGCTAGAAAAATTATTCACTGTAAATTGTCTTATAGAAAAGGAGCCTATAATGAAAGTCTATCAGCATGTAAATATCGTGACTTGTGACCAAGATTTCCATGTTTATTTGGATGGTGTCTTAGCCGTTAAGGACTCTCAAATCTTCTATGTCGGCCAAGAGGAGCCAGAGATTTTAGATCAAGCTGAGCAGATTATAGACTATCAGGGAGCCTGGATCATGCCTGGTTTGGTTAATTGCCATACCCATTCTGCTATGACAGGTTTGCGAGGGATTCGGGATGACAGCAACCTCCATGAATGGCTCAATGACTATATCTGGCCGGCAGAAGCAGGATTTACTCCCGACATGACTACCAAGGCAGTCAAAGAAACTCTGACAGAGATGCTCCAGTCAGGGACAACAACCTTCAACGATATGTATAATCCCAATGGTGTGGATATTGAGCAAATTTATCAGGCAGTTAAGGCTTCCAAGATGCGTTGTTATTTCTCACCGACCCTCTTTTCTTCAGAGGCAGAAACAACTGCTGAGACTATAAGCAGAACACGATCTATTATAGAAGAAATCTTAGGATATGAAAACCCAAATTTCAAGATTATGGTAGCCCCTCATTCTCCCTACAGCTGTAGTAAAGATTTACTGGAAGAAAGCTTAGAAATGGCAAAAGAGCTGAATATTCCTATCCATATCCATGTGGCGGAGACTAAGGAGGAATCAGGAATTATCCTGAAACGATACGGCAAACGCCCCCTCGCCTTTCTAGAAGAACTAGGTTACTTAGATCATCCGTCTGTCTTTGCTCATGGGGTTGAACTAAACGAGAGAGAAATTGAACGCTTGGCGACTTCTCATGTGGCTATCGCCCACAATCCTATTAGTAACCTCAAACTGGCCTCAGGAATCGCTCCCATCATCCAACTCCAAAAAGCAAGAGTAGCAGTGGGGATTGCGACAGACTCGGTTGCTTCCAATAACAATCTAGATATGTTTGAGGAAGGACGGACCGCAGCCCTCCTTCAGAAGATGAAAAGTGGAGATGCCAGCCAATTCCCTATCGAGACAGCCCTTAAGGCACTGACGATCGAAGGAGCTAAGGTTCTAGGAATGGAAAAGCAGATAGGAAGCCTAGAAGTTGGCAAACAGGCAGATTTTCTGGTCATTCAACCACAAGGAAAAATCCATCTTCAACCTCAGAAAAATATGCTCTCTCACCTCGTTTATGCTGTCAAATCCAGTGATGTTGATGATGTTTATATCGCTGGAGAACAGGTGGTTAAGCAAGGCAAAGTTTTGACAGTAGAGATTTAAAAAAATTTAAAAAAAGTTTGCAAAAATCTTGCATTCTTTTTTTGTCTATGCTATACTTATATACGGTTTGAAAAAACTGCCTAAGACAGTAGGGGAGCTCGACTCATAAAGATCCTACCGAGGACAAAACGTATCATGTAAAAAGAAGCGTATTGTACTTTCGTGTCTAGGTTTGGGCGCGTTTTTCTTTTGGAAAAATTCCCCAAGCAAAATAATTACGGAGGTGAACACACTAATGAGTGAAGCAATTATTGCTAAAAAAGCGGAACTAGTTGACGTAGTAGCTGAAAAAATGAAAGCTGCTGCATCTATCGTCGTTGTAGACGCTCGTGGTTTGACAGTTGAGCAAGATACAGTTCTTCGTCGTGAGCTTCGTGGAAGCGAAGTTGAGTATAAAGTCATTAAAAACTCAATCTTGCGTCGTGCAGCTGAAAAAGCTGGTCTTGAAGATCTTGCATCAGTATTTGTTGGACCATCTGCAGTAGCATTTTCTAACGAAGATGTTATCGCACCAGCGAAAATCTTGAACGACTTTGCTAAAAACGCTGAAGCACTTGAAATCAAAGGTGGTGCAATCGAAGGCGCTGTCGCATCTAAAGAAGAAATCGTTGCTCTTGCAACTCTTCCAAACCGCGAAGGACTTCTTTCTATGCTCCTTTCTGTACTTCAAGCGCCAGTGCGCAACGTTGCTCTTGCAGTCAAAGCGGTTGCAGACAACAAAGAAGACGCAGCTTAATCTTAAGCTACGCAGCGTAGCTTAGCTTAGCTACGAAAAAACTATTATAAAATTAAAAACTTATTTGGAGGAAATAACAATGGCATTGAACATTGAAAACATTATTGCTGAAATTAAAGAAGCTTCAATCCTTGAATTGAACGACCTTGTAAAAGCTATCGAAGAAGAATTTGGTGTAACTGCAGCTGCTCCTGTAGCTGTTGCTGCAGCTGGTGCTGCTGACGCTGGTGCTGCTAAAGACTCATTTGACGTTGAGTTGACAGCTGCTGGTGACAAAAAAGTTGGCGTTATCAAAGTTGTACGTGAAATCACTGGTCTTGGACTTAAAGAAGCTAAAGAACTTGTTGATGGTGCACCAGGTGTCATCAAAGAAGGCGTTCCAACTGCAGAAGCTGAAGAAATCAAAGCTAAATTGGAAGAAGCTGGAGCTTCAGTTACTCTTAAATAAGAGGCATATACCAATTAGAATTCGGAATACTATAGTATCAGCCTTTTAGAATCGTGAACACATTTTAGAAACTGATAAATTAATTTAGTTTCCTGCCAAAAACCCTACCAAAAATTAATTTGGCAGGGTTTTTCTTTTTAATAAAAATATTTTGGAGAACAGTTGAATATTGTTCTCCTTTTTTTATTTTCTGGAGGGAAAATGACAAAAGAATTACAATCATCACGCTATATCGTCATTTCATTTTTAGTACGTGAAATGGGAATTGACATTGTTGAAGCCATCTCTCTTATGGCTGAATTAGAAAAAAGTGGCTTGGTTCGCTTGGAATCAAATGGCGATTTAATACTCAAAGAACTTGGAGGAGAGCTATGAAACGAATTACCGCAAATCAATACCAAACTTCAGAACGGTATTATAAATTACCTAAAATTCTTTTTGAGGATGAGAAATATATGGATATGAAACTAGAAGTAAAGGTGGCTTATTCTATTTTAAAAGATCGTTTAGAATTATCTCTCAGTCGTGGTTGGATAGATGAAGAAGGCGCGGTCTATTTAGTATTTTCTAATTCTAAACTGATGAGGCTGTTAGGTTGTTCGAAGTCAAAATTACTGTCCATCAAAAAAAATCTTAAAGAATATGACTTAATTGATGAAGTTCAACAGTCTTCAAGTGAGAAAGGAAGACTAGCTAATAAGATTTATTTAGGGGAATTATCTTCTACCCCAGTAGGTAATTCAAACAGGCCTAGTGTTAAAAAAAGACTAGGGCAGGTTGAAAATGAAACGGCCCCCGTCTCACATTCAGCCCCTAGTGAGACTGAAGTTAGTGAGACTAAATATAGTGAGACTGATTCTTTATTTATTGAGGATGAGGAGGATAGGAATACTCAACCTATATTGAAAAGAAAAGTAGAAAAGGTCACAAAATATGATCGAGATTATATTTGGGGATTGGTACAAGATCAATTTAGACGAGAGGGTTTTTCTGAAACAGCCAGTGAAATTGCTATGACTGATTTTGAGAGAATCTATCAGTATGCTCTAGATAATGTCCGCTTTGTTAGACGTGCGGAAGTGCTTGCTGAATTTGTGTTTAACGGCTTGTATTCTGTTTGGAATAACCGTGTTAGAAAAGGAGGTGGTTAAATGTCGCCAATCGAGTGGATATTAGTTATGCTCATTTTCATTTCAAGTGGTTTGACTCTTTGGACATTAATAGTCGATCAGAAAGGGGTAATCAAGAAATGAAATTTATTGATTTATTTTCAGGTATCGGTGGTTTTCGACTAGGAATGGAAAGTGTCGGACACGAATGTATTGGATTTTGTGAGATTGATAAATTTGCTAGAGAATCTTATAAATCCATTTTTCAAACGGAAGGAGAAATAGAATTTCATGACATACGAAATGTTTCAGATGATGAATTTAAAAAACTTAGAGGGAAAGTCGATATCATCTGTGGGGGATTCCCTTGTCAAGCATTTTCAATCGCAGGAAGACGATTGGGATTTGAAGATACTAGAGGAACTTTGTTCTTTGAAATTGCTCGGGCGGCCAAACAAATCCAACCACGTTTTCTTTTTCTTGAAAATGTTAAAGGCCTACTCAATCACGATAAGGGACGGACGTTCACCACAATCCTTACCACACTTGATGAGTTGGGGTTTGATGTTGAGTGGCAGGTGCTTAACAGTAAGGATTTTGGCGTTCCCCAAAACAGAGAGAGGGTGTTTATTATCGGACATTCTAGAAAGAAAGGTATCAGACTCTTATTTCCTTTCAGACGAGAAGGTCAAGCAACTAACTCTGAGATTTTAAAAACATTAGGAAATTTGAATCCATCAAAAAGTGGAATGAGCGGTAAAGTTTATTATTCAGAAGGTCTTGCGCCAACCTTAGTTCGTGGGAAAGGAGAAGGATTTAAGATTGCGATTCCTTGTATGACACCAGACAGATTAGACAAGAGACAAAATGGTAGACGCTTTAAGGAAAATCAAGAGCCGATGTTTACTTTAAATACTCAGGATCGTCATGGCATTGTCGTTGTTGGAGATTTACCCACTAGCTTTAAGGAGACCGGTCGCGTCTATGGAAGTGAGGGCTTATCTCCAACACTGACTACGATGCAAGGAGGAGATAAAATTCCCAAAATACTGATTCCAGAACCAATCCAATTTTTAAAAGTCAGGGAAGCAACTAAAAAAGGATACGCTCAAGCAGAGATTGGAGATTCAATCAATTTGGAAAGACCAAGTTCTCAGTATCGGCGTGGTAGAGTTGGAAAAGGTATAGCGAATACGTTAACAACTAGTGGTCAAATGGGAGTAGTAGTGGGTAGCTATGAAGGAGAAGATAAACAAGTTTATCATGTAGCTGGTGTCTTGATAGATGGACAATTTTACCGTCTGAGGATACGACGAATCACTCCTAAAGAGTGTTTTCGCTTGCAGGGCTTTCCTGATTGGGCTTTTGAAGCTGCGAGAAAAGTCTCTAGTAATAGTCAGCTCTATAAACAAGCTGGTAATAGTGTAACCGTTCCTGTGATTGCCGCGATCGCAAAGAAATTAAAAGAAATTGAGGAAAAAGATGAAAGCATTAAATAAAGAATCAATACTAGATTGTGATGAATTAGAAACAGAATTACATGATGCAGAAATCAAACAGCTGGATGAACAATTATTTTTGATGCCCAATTATCCATGTGAGTTTGAAGTAACATTTTTAGATGATTACCATAAAAAACACAACTACCCACTATTTTACGAGTCCTATCTTCAAAACGTTATGGAATTCCTTGAAAGTCAAGACATAAAGAATGGGGTTGATGCCTTTGTAGATGATCATCAAAATCTTGTTTTTGTTTTATATGGACAAGGCTATCGAGCCGAGGGAGAAGAGGGAATACTTACAACCCAAGTAACTGTAAAAGCTTATGATGAAGACAAGAAATCGATTAACTTCTCAAATTCATTAGATTCCTTAATCGTCTCAGAATATCAAATGGAACCGAATCTTTGGGAGGTCTCCCATGATTGATCTCTATCTAAGTAAAAATAGCCAAAGAAATCAACTTCTTTTGGATTTCTTTCAAAAGTATGGCATCGAGGTGTCTTGTCATTCGATTTCTGAAATGACAAAGGATAAATTAATTGAGATGATGAGCTATTCTTCAGATTGTTTTGAGTTTCTATCACCCAATTTATTACGATTTAAGAACCGTGACAATCTAAGATTAACGGATTTCATTGAAATGATATTAAAAAATCCTGAACTATGCATCAGGCTTCCTCTTGCGGTTTCAAATAAGAGAGTTTATCCAAATCTGAATTTGGAAGAGGCTAGAGCTCTATTGCCAAGAGATACGAAACAATTGATTTACATGGCACAAACACATTATTTATCTAGTTAAAGGAGAAGCAATATGGCTGAACGATTTTGGGAGAACTTGTCCATTATTTTGGCTGAAAGAAATATTAGCTGGATTGAGTTAACCAGAAAAATGTTTGCAGGAGAGTTTCACTATCCAAGTGAATTGAATCGTTTGTATCAAAAAATACGCCACTACAAGATGGAACAACGAATGCCTCAAAGTCCATGGGTAGAAAGGATTGTGCAGGTATTAGATTTAGATTATGAAGATTTATTTCGGAGGTAACTATGAAAAGAATAATTCCAGTTTATATATTCCAACAAGTAAATGTCTTATTGGTATCCCTATACTTACTGAAATTGCTTTGTATTGGTGAGTTAACCATACTGCAGATTCTCTATTGTGCGTCGCTCTTTTCTTTTTTATGGATGTATGGTCAACGAAAACAAGTGGTCAAGGTCAATATGAAAACTAGGATGAAATGGCTTGGTATTGGATTCGTTAGCCTACTGATTATAAGCCTATGTTTTAGTCTGATTCATGCTCAAGGAACCACGAATCAAGCAAACTTAATTGGCCTTCAACATCAGGTTCCTTGGTTTTCATTTTTATTGTTCTTAATCAATGCGAGTATGGTTGAAGAATTTCTGTATCGAGAAATTTTATGGAACCTGGTCAGAAAATTAGATATTCGAGTTGCTTTGACAAGTGTTTTATTTGCCTTAGTACATCATCCAGGAACCATTCTAGCTTGGTGTTTATATGTTTCACTTGGGATCTTTTTAGGGATGGTGCGCTATAAATCTGACTTATGGGGAAGTATGGGTCTACATTTGGTGTGGAACCTACTAGTTTATAGTTTGCTGCTTTTTTAGACCAAATTAGCTTGTTTTAGGGAAATGAAATGCTAGCGTTATGTAACAATGTTAGTCTTTTATTTCAAACTCTTTGATTAATATGAATTTAGCTCGACAGAAAAACAAGAAATGTGATAAAAATTTCAACTACTCTTATCTATAATAAAGCTACCTGTTCTTTGAAAATTGAATCCACTCCGTCTTGATTAGCGTGCCTGTGTAAGTAGGGACTGAGAGTATTTCCCTGTGAAGGGCAACTGGCACAAGACGTGTGTGAGAATTTTCTAACAGACACGGAGTTTATCGTTTCCAGACTCAAACGATGCGACAAACTAGATAAAGGAGTTAATCATGAAGGTAGTAAACTTGTATGATTTGAAACAAATGGGAAATAAAGGTAGTTGTACCATCCAATTGATTCATCACTTTCCTTTTGGTATGGGCTTAGGACATCTCAAAAAAGACTACATTGAATTTAAACGTGTTGGTATCTTTGATGGGAAGGCAGTAGAAGTCACTCTTCGAGAACCTTATTCGAGAGATTTACTGCAGGTTGTCAAGTCGATTAAGCAACATCAGAAATTGATAGCTTATCGCTATAAAGAAGGAAAACTGCTATTTGTGAAGAAGGAGGCCTCAGATGTCCTCTGAACAACAGGAACGAATGGCAGTTCAATATGCAGAGCGTAGTCTTTTATTTACTGTAAGAAGTCTCTTAAAGATTCTAGAATGGTCTAGACGTCAGGCTTTAGCACAGGATTCCGCCTATAAGATAGGGGTGCAGAAATTAGAAGAATTGCTACAATCTCCCTATGCGATTGATACGATTAATCTGAAGAAAGATTTCTTAGACAAACCAATTGATATAGAGAAATTTAAGTCTTTTTTAGAAAAAGAAGAGATTCCTTTAGCCATCGCTTGGCAAGGGGATTCCCTACATTTCTACACGAAAGACCGTTCGATTCTAGACAATCATTTAGACCATCTGTTAGAAAAAATGGTTAATGATCCGGAGAAATTAGCTGATTTTACCATGGATAAGTCATTAGACGATGCAATTGATGAGGCTAAATCCCAAATTACCTTTAGACAAGAAGGGGCCGTCAAACAGAAAGAGATGGTGAGATGATGTACAGTGGAAAGAAATTCCTACTATTCTCACTGTTAGGTATCTTACTAGGCTATGTCTTTCATCGTTTGACGCTTTTGTATGATTCCTATACTGGAAATACCTTAGATAAATGGACTCATCTTCTAATGGAAGGTCAAGATGAAGTTCTTCAGTCGCCATGGAATGTTTCCTTTACTGGAAAATCAAGTGCTTTTTTTCTACTAGGCTTTGTGATGATGTTGCTGGTTTATCTCTATTTAGAGACTGGTAAAAAACAATACCGAGAAGGGGTAGAATACGGGAGCGCTCGTTTTGGAACTCTAAAAGAAAAGAAGCTCTTTTACGGTAAGGAATTTTCTCATGATACAATCTTAGCACAAGATGTTCGTTTGACATTATTAGATAAAAAACCACCCCAATATGATAGAAATAAGAATATTGCGGTAATCGGAGGTTCAGGAAGTGGGAAGACATTTCGCTTTGTGAAACCCAATCTGATTCAGATGAATAGTTCTAATATTGTAGTGGATCCTAAAGATCACTTGGCCGAGAAAACAGGCAAACTCTTTTTAGAACATGGCTACCAAGTAAAGGTGTTAGATTTAGTCAATATGAAGAACTCAGATGGCTTCAATCCTTTTCGCTATATAGAGACAGAAAATGATTTGAATCGCATGCTGACGGTTTATTTCAATAACACCAAAGGCTCTGGATCCCGTAGTGATCCATTTTGGGATGAAGCTTCTATGACTTTGGTACGAGCTTTAGCCTCCTACTTGGTCGATTTCTATAATCCACCTAAAACAAGAGAACAGCTCATAGAAGAAAGTCGTTTAAGTCAAAAGGAATACCAAAACTTGTTGAAACGTCAAAAAAAAGAAGTGGAAGAGCGAAAAAAAAGAGGGCGTTATTCAAGTTTTGCTGAAATCTCAAAACTCATTAAACACTTATCCAAGGGTGAAAATCAAGAAAAAAGTGTCTTAGAAATTCTATTTGAAAATTATGCTAAAAAGTATGGGACTGAAAATTTTACCATGCGAAATTGGGCAGATTTCCAAAATTATAAGGATAAGACTCTGGATTCTGTTATAGCTGTAACCACTGCTAAATTTGCCCTCTTCAATATTCAAAGTGTCATGGATTTGACCAAAAGAGATACCCTTGATATGAAGACATGGGGCAAGGAAAAATCAATGGTTTACTTAGTTATCCCAGATAACGATAGTACCTTTCGCTTTCTTTCAGCCCTCTTTTTTTCAACCGTATTTCAAACCTTAACAAGACAAGCAGATATTGATTTTAAGGGTCAATTACCTCTTCATGTGAGAGTTTACTTAGATGAGTTCGCAAATATCGGAGAAATCCCAGATTTTGCTGAACAAACCTCAACAGTCCGTTCTCGGAATATGAGTCTCGTTCCTATTCTACAAAATATTGCCCAACTTCAAGGGCTCTATAAAGAAAAAGAAGCTTGGAAAACCATTTTGGGGAACTGTGATAGCTTAGTCTACTTAGGTGGGAATGATGAAGATACCTTTAAATTTATGAGTGGCTTACTCGGTAAACAAACCATTGATGTTCGAAATACTAGTCGTTCCTTTGGCCAGACAGGTTCAGGATCCCTTTCTCATCAAAAGATTGCTCGTGATTTAATGACACCCGATGAGGTCGGAAATATGAAAAGGCATGAATGCCTGGTTCGAATTGCCAATATGCCTGTCTTTAAAAGCAAAAAATACAATTCCACGAAGCATCCAAACTGGAAGTACCTAGCTAATCAAGAAACCGATGAACGGTGGTGGAACTATCAAATCAATCCTTTGAATCAAAGACAAGAAAACCATCTTGACGGCCTTAGAATTCGTGATTTAACTTTTGAATCTAGTTTAAAATAAAAATAGAAAAGAGGAAATAGATGATTACGCATTTTAAAGGTTTTGTTTATGGAGTAGACGCAAGTGCTATGTTTGCACAAGCTATGTCTTTGTTACAGAAGGGATTGATTGCAGTTGGTGCCTTTCTCGTTGTTGTGGGGATTGTCAACCTTGCAACCAACATTAAAGATGGTGGACCAGGTGTTCGAAATGCCATTCTTGAAATTGTCGGTGGTGTTATGGTCGGGGCTGCTGGAGCCTTTGTAACCCAGATTTCAATTTAGGAGGATAAACAATGACATGAATCTTAGTTTAGTCTCACCCTTTGTTTACCTTGCATCTGAAAAAATATCAGCTGAAAATTTATTTGAAGGATTTAATGTAGATTTACAATCTACGGTAGATCTGATTAAATCTCTATCTAGCTACAATCCAACAGTTTGGACTTATATGTCTAGTATCACCAAAAGTGTCATGCAGCCCCTTGGAGTTGCGATTTTATCAGTTGTCCTCATCTTAGAATTTTCGAAGATGGCAAAGAAAATTGCTAACTCTGGTGGAGCGATGACCTTTGAAGCATTAGCGCCGATGTTGATTAGTTATATTATGGTCGCAGTTGTAATTACCAATACTACCGTTATTGTAGAAGCTATAATCGGGATTGCGAGTCACGCCATTGAACAAGTGGCTTCGATTGTGGCTCACGGTGGGGCAAAGTATGATACCATCTCTGAATTAAAAGGGTCAGGATTTATTGGCCGTATGATTGTGGGATTTTTCGCCCTCCTTATCTGGCTTGTTCGGATAGTAAGTGCAGCCATGGTCAATCTTTTGGTATCCATTCGATTTATTCAACTCTACCTTATGATTCCATTTGCCCCTCTTACGATTCCAACATTTTTAAGCGATGAATGGAAGTCTATTGGTATTGGCTATTTAAAAAATATTATGGTTTATGCGGTACAAGGGGTTCTTATTTTTCTGATTGTTTCTCTTGTTCCTTTATTTGAATCTGCTGGGAAAATAGCTGTTTCAAATGGTGCAGGAGTCCTGCAATCTCTTGCGATTATGTTTGGTAGTTTGATACAAGCTATCTTACTGATTATTGCCCTCGTTGGTTCTCAACGTACGGCTCGCTCAATTTTAGGTATGTAATTAGATAAGGGCTAGGAAGTGATTGCTTCTTAGCCTTTTTAGAAAGGAAAGTCATGAATACACGTGTCTTTAAAGACATCTCAAAATACCAACACAGGGCTTGGTTAGGCTTCACTACAAGGCAAATCATCTTTGTCCTACCAGCCTTTATGGTCACAATTATTGTTTTGGGCTTGAATCTCTTTTTCTGGCAATTTGGAGATTGGTTTGTTTACGGTTTTGTATTTGCTTTTACCATCCCCCTCATGCTTTTTGGAGTCTATAAACCCAATGATTTATATTTTGAACATTATTTGAAATACCGTCTTCATTTTGAACTAACGGTTCCCCTACGCACAATTACAGGAAAGAAAGGACCTGAACATGAAAAGAAAATCAAATACATTAAAGAAACAAAAAACTTCAATGACTAATAAAAAGGAAGAAGTTAAAGGGAAAAAAGAGGAAGTGTTACCCTCTACGGCTAATACTCTTTCCTATCAAGCCCTGTATCAAAATGGTCTGATGCAGGTAAAAGAAGATTATTTTTCACAAAGCTATTTACTTGGTGATGTCAATTACCAGACCGTTGGTTTAGAAGATAAGGGGGCAATCATTGAGAAGTATTCTGATTTGATTAACTCCTTAGACGACCAAACCAACTTCCAATTGACTATCTTTAATAAAAGATTGAATTTAGAAAAGTTTAGACAAAGCGTTCTGTATGAGGAAAAGGAAGATGGGTATGATAGCTATCGTAAAGAATTGAATCGGATGATGAATCAGAATTTAGACAGTGGTGAAAATAACTTTTCAGCTGTGAAACTGATTAGCTTTGGTAGAAAGGATTCTAATCCCAAACAAGCCTATCGTTCTTTGTCTCAAATAGGAGAATATTTCAAGAGTGGTTTTTCAGAAATTGATGCTCGCTTTGAATCCTTGGCTGGAGAAGACCGTGTCAACTTGTTGGCCGATATGCTTAGAGGAGAACACCATCTTCCTTTTTCTTACCGTGATTTAACCAGATCTGGTCAGACAACTCGTCACTTCATAGCACCTAATCTCTTGGATTTTAAAAACAAGAATTACCTACAAATCAATGACCGCTTATTACAGATTGTCTATGTGAGAGACTACGGCATGGAATTAGGCGATCAGTTTATCCGAGACCTCATGCAAGGAGATTTGGAATTGATTGTGAGCCTCCATGCACAAAGTTCGACCAAGGCAGATGCCATGAAGAAACTACGAACAAAGAAGACCTTGATGGAATCCCAAAAGATTGGGGAACAACAAAAACTAGCTCGTACAGGTATCTATTTGGAAAAAGTAGGTCATGTATTAGAAAGTAATATTGATGAGGCTGAGGAACTCTTAAAAACTATGACAGAGACAGGAGATAAGCTATTTCAAACAGTCTTCTTGATTGGAGTTTTTGGTCAAGATGAAGAAGAACTCAAACAAGCCCTAGACACTATCCAACAAGTTGCCGGCTCAAATGACCTAATGATTGATAAACTTCCATATATGCAAGAAGCAGCCTTTAATAGTTTGCTGCCATTTGGTTGTGATTTTTTAGAGGGAGTATCACGGAGTTTATTAACGTCCAATATAGCAGTGAACTCTCCATGGACTTCAGTAGACTTACAAGACCGCAGTGGGAAATATTACGGTATCAATCAAATCTCAAGCAATATTATTACTATTGATCGCAGTCTATTAAATACACCGTCTGGTCTGATTTTAGGAACATCTGGAGCTGGGAAAGGGATGGCAACCAAGCATGAAATTATCACGACCAAAATCAAGGAATCTGGTGAAAATACTGAAATTATCATCGTGGATCCAGAAGCAGAATACAGTATCATTGGACGAGCTTTTGGTGGAGAAATGATTGATATTGCGCCCGATTCCCAAACTTATCTCAATGTCCTTGACTTGTCTGAGGAAAATATGGATGAAGATCCTGTAAAGGTAAAATCAGAATTTCTTTTATCCTTTATCGGCAAGTTATTGGATAGAAAAATGGATGGAAGAGAAAAATCGATTATCGACCGAGTTACCAGACTCACCTATCAGTCATTTAAAGAACCTTCTTTGGAAGAATGGGTCTTTGTCTTGAGTCAACAACCAGAAGAAGAAGCGCAGAATTTGTCACTTGATATGGAACTGTATGTTGAAGGTTCTCTTGATATTTTTTCTCATAAAACAAACATTCAGACAGGCTCCAATTTCTTAATCTATAATGTTAAAAAGTTAGGAGATGAGCTGAAACAAATCGCCCTTATGGTGGTTTTTGATCAGATATGGAATCGTGTTGTTCGGAACCAAAAATTAGGGAAGAAGACCTGGATTTATTTTGATGAAATGCAGCTTCTCTTATTAGATAAATATGCCAGTGATTTCTTCTTTAAATTGTGGAGTCGTGTCAGAAAATATGGAGCCAGTCCGACTGGAATAACTCAAAATGTTGAAACCTTATTGTTAGATCCAAATGGTAGACGGATTATTGCAAATAGTGAATTTATGATTCTCCTCAAGCAAGCAAAGAATGACCGAGAAGAACTGGTTCAACTCTTAGGTTTGTCAAAAGAACTTGAAAAATACCTAGTCAATCCAGAAAAAGGAGCAGGACTGATAAAAGCTGGTTCAGTTGTCGTTCCCTTTAAAAATAAGATTCCTCAAGGTACTCAATTGTTTGATATCATGAGTACGGATCCTGATAAAATGGCTTCTAATTAAGGGGAAGGTAAATGAAGGATAAAAGAGAAATCATACGTGCCCGAAAGGCATTTAGAAGAAGTCTAAAAGATGAGAAGAAATTCTTGAAACAAGGAAAGAAGGAGGTGAGGAAACAGAGAAAAGATTCCGCTGTACTGGATGAAAAAGCATGGAAAAAAGAGATAAAAGAAAAGCTAGCGGGGATGAGAGAAGCTTCAAAGGCTAGAGTAAAACAAGCAAATGAAGACTACAATCACATCCTTCAAAATAGTCCTCCATCTCTTTTGAATCGTAAAGAATTAAGAGACAGACGGTTGCCTCATGCTAGGAAACGATTAAAAATAGCCAAGAAGCAATTTAGGGAAGCTAAGGTAGAAGCAAAAGAAGAAAGAAAAGAGAGTCGTAAAGAAAGAAAAACCAATCAAAAATTTCTCTACGGTCAGGAAACGAAAGCAAAATCCAATTTTTTCTTTCAAGGGAAGAGTTTAGAAGAATTAAAATCTAAGAAAGAAGTAAAGGACGCAAAAGAGAATCTAAAATCTACTAAACAAGCCTATAAGTCCAAAAAAGTCAGTAGGAAAGTCAAAACTTTTCTTTATGTCCTTGGACGTGAAGGTGGAGAGTTAGCTTCAGAAAATGAAGATTTAGAAGGCTATCGCACACTTCAAGAGACAATTAGAAAAGGGAAACGCTACAGTCGGCTTTCTTATAATCTTGGAAAAGCTAGTGTCAAAACAGGACAAGCAACAGGTCGTTTTACCAAGAAAAGACTGACCAACACAAAAGAGCGATACCATCATTTTAAGGATGGAAAAGGATGGAAACTAGCGAAAGATAACCCAAGTTCCTTTAAAAATCGGTATCGAAAATTAAAGAAACAAGGTCTTACAAGTGTCCGAAACATCTATCAAAAACTAAAAGCAGCCTTTTCCTTCTTTACATTTGCGGCTGGGAATCCTGCAACCTGGATAGTTGGAGGAATAGTCTTTCTTTTTTTACTTATGATGAGCTTCTTTTTAGGATTTTCATCTGCTAGTTTGATTCAACAAGATGAATTTGAATTAACAAAAGCTTATACCCATCTAACTTGGGAAGATGCAGAACATACTCGCACAAATGACAAAGGAATTACCTATTACACAAAAATTGATGATGTGATGGGCTATATGAACTTTAAATTCCATGACTATGAGTTACACAAACCAGTTCACTTATTTAGTTCAGAAACTTACAAGGATTATCTGTCTACTTTGTGGCATGATTTAAACGATGGGGATGATTTGAAATCCATGCAAGACCTCTATGAAACTCCTAAGTATAAACTATCGAAAGACGATCAAGAGGAAATGAAGGAACTAAAAGAAGAGGGTATGTATGCTTCCATGCAGGAATTGGACAATCCATTTGAAGGGAAAAGTAACGAAGATAGTTTAACCATGACTTATCGTTATGGATACTATGATTTAGACGGAAAACCTACTCTTCAGGAGTACATTCTACTAGAAGCTAAAGCTCACCAAGCAATTGTCGCACCAATGGATGGAGTTGTATCTCTAGATGGCGACAATGTTATTCTCACTAACGGAAAAGGAGAGAATGAGAGTCGCTTAACCTTATATTCCATTCATAATGGCCGTGCGATTGAGGGGACAAGAGTCCTAACGGGTGATGTTGTTGGTGAAACACCAGACGATACAGGTTTGAAAGTTTCCTATCAAAAATATAAGAACAAGAAAGAAAAATTGGTGTATGTCAATCCGCAATTTTATTTTCCAAAAGTCATTCAACTTCAGACCACTATCTTACCTGCCATTGGTCAGTTTGGTGGAGATGAGTTTGAACGAGCGAAACATATTTATGAGTTTTTGAAATCTCAAGGGGCAAGCCCCCAAGCCATTGCGGCCATTTTAGGAAATTGGTCGGTAGAGTCTTCTATCAATCCTAAACGAGCTGAAGGGGATTATTTATCTCCTCCTGTTGGCGCTACCGATTCCTCATGGGATGATGAAACCTGGTTAGCGATAGGAGGGCCAGCCATTTATAGTGGTGCTTATCCTAATATTCTTCATAGAGGTCTAGGTTTAGGTCAATGGACGGATACTGCAGATGGTTCAACACGTCATACAGCCTTATTGAATTATGCACATATCAAAAATAAGAAGTGGTATGATTTAGATCTCCAACTTGATTTTATGCTTCATGGGGATAGTCCTTACTATCAAAGTTGGTTAAAGGATTTCTTTGGAAATACGGGCAGTGCAGCCAATCTAGCCCAACTCTTCCTTACCTATTGGGAGGGAAATTCTGGTGACAAACTACTGGAAAGACAAACCAGAGCAACGGAATGGTATTACCAAATTGAAAAAGGCTTTAGCCAAACAAATGGAGGACAGGCAAAAAGTGACCCGCAATCCCTTGAAGGTGTTCGTGGAGACTTGTATGATCATTCTGTTCCTGGTGGTGGAGATGGTATGGCCTATGCCTATGGACAATGTACATGGGGTGTTGCGGCTCGTATGAACCAGTTAGGCTTAAAATTAAAAGGAAGTAATGGAGAGAAGATTTCAATCATTAATACCATGGGAAATGGTCAGGACTGGGTTGCGACAGCTTCAAGTCTTGGTGGAGAAACGGGTTCCACACCAAAAGCAGGTGCTATTGTTTCTTTTGTAGGAGGTACACATGGCACACCAGCTATCTACGGTCATGTGGCTTTTGTAGAGAAGGTCTATGATGATGGTTCTTTCCTTGTGTCTGAAACTAACTATGGTGGCAATCCTAACTATACCTTTAGAAAAATCTCGCAAGCAGATAGCGCCATTAGTTTTGCCTATACTACGAAATAGAAGAGTTTACACTTGAAATTTTAGCTATTTTCAGGTAAAATAAATAGTGTAGATGAGTGGTCGGCTCATGGTCAATCTGATAGTAATCTTGGACATAAGGGCCAAGCGGTGGCGGACACCAGAACGAAATCCGATAGCAATCTTGGACGTAAGGGCCAAGCGGTGGCAGACACCAGAATAAACCGACTGACTAGGTGGCTTACAGACTCTGTAAACCACCTTTTTTGTGAGGAAAATATGGCAAATTCTAGAGATTATCGTAATCCAAATTACACCGAAAAAATAAAACTTCAGCGTTTTTTTACTCAGTTACAAATTGCGGCTTCTTTTTTTAAAGAGCACTTCGTTGGCAAAATCATGTATTATGAAACTGAAATAGAAAGTGTTGAACTTCATTTTTCACCTACTAATTTCATGCACCTATGTGGTGTTGATTACCGAAAAGGTGCAGGCAGTTTCTTTGACGATTGTTTAAATAGACATGTCATAATTGATGAGTTGAAGATAAAAAAAGATGGAACCACGATGCAAAAGTTACAAGTTTTAGGATCCATTGAGGAGTTATTGGGAAAGCATGTTCATCTAACTGGTTCAGGACGTTATTTGTATTTGGAGTTTGATTATGCTCTACGTACAAGAAAACAGATACTAGCATTAACATTGAAAGAAACATCAAGGAAAATTGTTCCTCAATCTTTATTAGATTTGAAGAGAAAGACAGTATTTCCAAAAGGTCAAAAAGTAATTTCAATTTACTCAAAACATTTACAAACGTCGGAACTTTTTTATTATTCAAAAGATTAGTTTACATATCTTTTGTGGCATAAAATATATTTTTATCATTTTCAGGAGAACGCAGTTTTGGCTCGTTCTCTTTTTGTTGTGATACTTCTTTCAAGGAATATTTGGTAGGATTGGAGTGAAAAAAGATTAACTAGGAAAGAAGGAAGTATATGGAAGCCATTTATCAACGTGATTCTGATCAAGATGGACTGACTGATGCTCAAGAATTTGCGCTAGGAACCAATCCTCTTAGCGCAGATTCTGATGGTGATGGTCGTTCAGATTTAGTGGAAGTAGAAGAAGGAACCAATCCCTTAGAAAAGGATTTACAAAACATAGATCAAATAAGTATAACTGAACCGTCTTCAGTATTTATGGAAATGAAACAAAAGATTTCAGATATGATGGAGAGTCACTACAAGGAATTTATACAGGCTATGATTAGTATTGAAACAGGGATTGAAAACCAACAAGACCTAGAAGACTTATATACTTACTACATGAGAACAGATGCCGTTTCTCTTTTGTCTAGTGATTTAGAAACCAGTCCTCAAGAGGTGGAAATGGAGATAGAGTTGTAGGGGAATCATGTGATTCTCCTATTTTCGTATAGATGAAAGGAGCGAGTATGGAAGTAATGCAATTATTGGCTATGTTTCGTGGAACAATTCCAAAAGATAGGGAGAAAATGGACCTATTTCTTCGTTATCAAGCGCAACATTTTGATGAGAAATGGCAGGACTTGGTAGAGAGTTTTTTGGCTGAAGAGGGCAAGATAGAAGAGATACCTTATGTGTATTCGTTTCATCAAGATATTATTTCTTTCCTAGAGGCCAGTTCTGAAAATAATGACCAAGATTTAGAAAGTTACACAAGAAATTTTGGACAAGCAGGTCTGAGTAAATTATCTCAATTAAGTAATTTTGAGAAAAACTTGGTGCTAGAAGTCGCAACCTATAACCTTTCCACTCGATTTTACATCCAATCTGAAAAAGAGAAGTTAGAACCATTAAGTGAGCTTGTATGTCATCAGAATCAGGATGTCAATTTAGTCAATGTCTATCGGGTTGCGAATAATCTATCTGACCGCATTAGTAGAGATATAGAGGAGTTTCTTCTAATGGTTGATTCCAAAGAACTAAAAAAAGAGGTTCTTGAGATTCATTTTGAAGAAAAAGAGGGAGATGTTCTAGCCTATTTAGGTTCAGAATTGATGGCTACTTTAGATACCGTTACGGATCTTGTCCATCATGAAGGAAACTACACACAACTCCCACTGACACAAAAACTGAAGATAATTACTCATTTTGATGAAGTAAAAGCTAAAAGCGAAAAGTCTAATCAAGTAGAGGAAGTTTTATCTCCTTCAAGTGATATTGAAAAGGGAACGGAAGAAACTAACTCCTTTTCTAATGTCGATAAAATTGTAGAAGAAGCTTTGAGGGAATATCCAATCGGTTCTCAAGTAAGTTATAAAGGACAAGTATTTCAGTTGGTTTCGATTGAAAATGCACAGTTAAATGACTTAGTTCGCCTAGAGCTATTCAATGATTCCGACCAGTTATTTGAAGAGAATCCTATCTTATACTTGAACAGTTTGGAAGAGATTGAACAAGTATTGTCTCATGTAGAACTTGAAAAAGAAGATTCAGAGATTGAGATTGATTCATCAAGTGAAAGTCAGGAAATAGATTTGTTTTCCTATCTGGAAGAAGAAAATGAAAATGAAAAGGAAAAGGATAAGGAAACAAAACCTTTAATTTCAAGTATAGAAGAGAAGGATGTCCCCGTTCAAGATTTTGATTTTCCAGATGATTTAGAGGACTTTTATCCTAAGACAAATCGAGAAAAAATTGAAACGAATATAGCCGCAATTGAACTTGTTAAAAGATTAGAAAAAGAGAAACGACAAGCGAATCCAGAAGAACAAGAACTACTAGCCAAGTATGTCGGCTGGGGTGGTCTTGCCAATGAATTTTTCGATGAACTCAATCCAAAGTATGAAACAGAACGTTTAACTCTTAGGAGCTTAGTAAGTAAATCAGAATACTCCACTATGAAACAAAGTTCTCTCACAGCCTATTATACAGACCCAATGATTATTCGCCAGATTTGGCAAAAGTTACTGGATGATGGTTTTGAGGGAGGAAGGATATTAGATCCTTCTATGGGGACTGGGAACTTCTTTGCGGCGATGCCTAGAAGTATACGAGATAAATCAGAACTCTATGGGGTTGAATTAGACAGTGTGACTGGCGCAATCGCAAAACAACTCCATCCAAATGTCCATATTGAAGTTCGAGGATTTGAAGAAGTTCCCTATCAAAATAATAGTTTTGATTTAGTCTTAACGAATGTTCCTTTTGGAAATTTTCGCATTGCCGATAAAAACTATGATAAACCTTATATGATTCATGATTACTTTGTCAAACACTCACTTGATTTAGTAAGAGACGGAGGACAAGTATCGATTATCTCATCTATCGGGACAATGGATAAGCGAACAGATAATGTCTTACAAGAGATTAAAACCAACACTCATTTTTTAGGGGGAGTTCGTTTGCCGGATACGGCTTTTAAAAAGATTGCAGGTACTCGAGTGACTACAGATCTCCTCTTCTTTCAAAAGGATCAAACAAAGAATCTTAATGAAGAGGAGCTTGTCTTTAGTGGCTCTATTCCCTTTGAGGAGGATAAACGTGCCTGGATCAATCCTTATTTTGATGGGAAATACAATACACAAGTTTTGGGTGAATATGAGGTACGTAATTTTAAAGGAGGAACCCTCAATGTTAAGGGGGTATCAGAAAGATTAGCTACTGACATTATGGAAGCATTAGAGAATGTGGAAGCACCTAAACAAATTGACAATTCTTTGAAAGCACCTGTTTTTATCCAAGAAGAAGTGGATAATTCTATTCCAAGTCGTATACGTGAGAACTTAGCGCTCTATTCTTTTGGATATGAGGGAAATCAAATTTATTACCGAGATACGCATGGCGTTCGGAAAAGTTCAAAAGTAGACGAAATTAGTTATTATGTAGATGAGAAGGGAGATTTTAAAGCTTGGGACAGTTCTTTGTCTGAACATAAAATAGACCGATTCGTGCAACTTCATTTGACAGATGAGAAAGCACTAGATGTTTACAACTCAGAAGAAGCGAGTAAAAGAGGGAAATATAAGGGACTGTTCAAAAAAACTGTCTTTTATGAAAGTCCCTTATCGGATAAGGATATTAGTCGCATTAAGGGCATGGTTGATTTGAGAGAGACTTATCAATCCTTAATTGAAATTCAACGTCATCAAGATTATAGTCGGACAGATTTTCAGGCGTTGCTTAGTAAATTGAATCGTGACTATGACCGTTTTGTAAGTCAATTTGGATACTTGAATGCCTCAGTCAATCGGAACTTATTTGATAGTGACGATAAGTATTCTTTACTAGCAAGTTTAGAAGATGAATACATTGATTCTAAAGATCAGAAAGTAAAATATAAAAAATCTTTAGCCTTTGAGAAAGCATTGGTTAGGCCAGAGAGAGTGATTGCAAGAGTTTCAACGGCTCTAGATGCCTTAAACTCTAGTTTATCGGATGGTAGAGGGGTTGATTTAGACTATATGGTTTCAATTTATCCCGAACATAGCCAAGCTGCTATTTTAGATGAGTTAGGAGACCAGATTTTAATGGATCCAGAAATTTATTTAAGAGGAGAAAGAAAATATCTTTCTAAGAACCAGTTTTTATCAGGAGACATTCTCAACAAGATAGAAGTAGTTCAACTATTAGTGGAGGAAAACAACCAAGAATATGATTGGAACCATGCTTTAGATTTGTTAGAATCTGTTCGCCCTCCACGGATTCATCTGGCAGATATTGAGTTTAAAATAGGGTCACGTTGGATTCCTCAATCCGTTTATGGTAAATTTGCCTTTGAATGTTTTACCAATCGTGAATTTGAATTGTCTTCGCCTGATGTTGAACAAGTCATTGAAGTGAATCCTGTCGATGGGCAGGTTCATTTAAGGACATCATTTGCTTATCGATATCCAAGTGCCAAAGATAGTAGTCTTGGAGTTAGTGGGTCACGTTATGATACAGGAAGAAAGATTTTTGAGAATTTACTTAATTCGAACCAACCGACGATTACTATGACTGTTACGGAAGGAGAAAAGAAAAAGACCATCACAGATTTGGAAAAAACCTCTGTTCTAAGAGCAAAAGAGCAGCATTTACAAGAGCTCTTTCAAGAATTTGTCTCACGGTATCCAGAAGTCCAACAAGTCATTGAGGAAAGCTATAATCGTCTTTATAATCGAACGGTTAGTCGAGAGTATGACGGTAGCCATCTAGTCATTGATGGCTTGGCACAAAACATCAGTCTTCGTCCTCACCAAGAGAATGCCATTCAAAGAATCGTAGAAGAAAAAAGAGCTTTATTAGCTCATGAGGTAGGTTCAGGAAAGACCCTGACCATGCTTGGTGCTGGGTTTAAATTAAAGGAGTTAGGGATGGTTCATAAGCCCTTGTATGTAGTGCCCTCTAGTTTGTCTGCTCAATTTGGTCAAGAAATCATGAAATTTTTCCCCACAAAAAAGGTCTTTGTGACCACTAAGAAAGATTTTGTGAAGGCGAGAAGAAAACAATTTGTGTCACGTATTATTACAGGAGATTACGATGCCATTGTCATTGGGGATTCTCAATTTGAAAAAATCCCTGTCAGTAAGGAAAGACAGATGAATTATATCGAGGATAAACTCAATGAACTACGAGAGATTAAAACACATTCTGAAAATAAGTATACCGTTAAAGAAGCAGAGCAATCAATAAGTGGTCTAGAGAAACAATTGGAAGAACTCCAACGTTTCAATCGTGATAGTTTTATTGATTTTGAGAACTTAGGAATTGATTTTCTCTTTGTGGATGAAGCACATCACTTTAAAAATATTCGTCCAATTACTGGACTTGGAAATGTAGCAGGGATTACCAATACAACCTCTAAGAAGAACGTGGATATGGAAATGAAGGTTCGACAGATTCAGGAAGAACATGATTTTAAAAATATTGTCTTTGCTACAGGAACACCTGTTTCCAATTCTATTAGTGAGTTGTATACTATGATGAACTACATTCAACCGGATATCTTAAAACGCTATCAAGTTGATTATTTTGACTCTTGGGTAGGTGCTTTTGGAGAAATTCAAAACTCTATGGAATTAGCTCCTACAGGAGATAAGTACCAACCTAAGAAACGATTTAAAAAGTTTGTCAATCTACCTGAGTTGATGAAAATCTATAAAGAAACAGCCGACATTCAAACACAAGATATGTTGGATTTACCTGTTCCAGAAGCTCATATTATCCCTATTGAGAGTGAGTTAACTGAAAACCAGAAACTCTATTTAGAAGAATTAGTCATGAGGTCAGATATGGTCAAATGTGGAACAGTTGATCCAAGCCAGGATAACATGTTAAAAATTACGGGTGAGGCACGAAAATTAGCTATTGATATGCGTTTATTGGACTCTAGTTATAGTCTAGCAGACAATCATAAACTGCTTCAGGTAGTGGATAATGTTGAGAGAATTTATCGTGAAGGAATGGGAAATAAGGCTACTCAGATGATTTTTTCAGATATTGGCACACCTAAGAAAAAGGACAATGGCTTTGATGTTTATTCTGAGATTAAGGCATTATTAGTTGATAGAGGAATCCCTAGTAAAGAAATTGCCTTTGTACATGATGCCAATAGTGATGAAAAGAAGAATAGTTTGTCTCGAAAGGTCAATGCAGGAGAGGTGCGGATTCTCCTTGCTTCAACTGAAAAAGGAGGAACAGGTTTAAATGTTCAGAGCAAGATGAAAGCAGTTCATCACCTGGATGTGCCGTGGAGACCAAGTGACATTCAGCAACGCAATGGACGTATTATCCGACAGGGAAATGAAAACAAGGAAGTGGATATTTACCACTACATTACAAAAGGTTCATTTGATAATTATCTATGGGCAACTCAGGAGAACAAACTCCGTTATATTAAGCAGATTATGACTTCTAAGGAGCCGATTCGTGCTGCAGAAGACATTGATGAACAGACTATGACAGCTTCTGATTTTAAGGCACTAGCAACAGGTAATCCTTATCTCAAACATAAGATGGAATTGGAGAATGATCTAACCCTATTAGAAAACCAAAGACGCGCCTTTCAACGCAGCAAGGATCACTATCGTCATACAATCTCTTACTGTGAAGAAAATATGCCCATTCTTGAAAAACGATTAAGTAAGTATGAAGGCGACATTCAACAGTCTGAAATGTCGAAAGATCAGGCATTTTCTATGACAGTAGGTAAGCAGGCTTTTGAGCAACGAGCTGAAGCAGGGGAATCCCTACACCGTCTTATTCGTCATAATCAAGCTGACAGCAAAGAATTTCGTACCCTAGCCAGTTATCGAGGATTTGACATTAAAATGCTTAGTCTTCCAATAAATCAACCTCTTCCTGAAACCTTCTCTGTTAAGATTGTAGGAGAAAATCAGTATTCTGTCAGTTTAGATTTGTATTCTCCTTTGGGGACAATTCAAAGGCTTCAGCATACGATTGATCACATTAAAGATGACCAAGTGAAAACTCAGAACTTATTGGATGAATTAAAGGATAAATGGACTACTGCTAGAGTAGAAATTGAGAAAAATTTTCCAAAGGAAGAGGATTATCAAACTAAAAAGGCCGAATACGATGTACTTGCGCCATTGATTGAAACAGAAACGGATTTAGATATTATTGATCAGGCCTTAAGACAATTCCATGAAAAAGGAAAAGAAAAGCAAGAACAACTTTCTTTTGAATTAGATTAAAAAATAGATACAAATAGCGGACAAGAAAAGAAAAGCGCGGTAGAATAAAGATAGAAAAAAGCGAGGTAACGATTATGATGGAAGATACCTATTATCAATTAGAAGAGGCTTTGGTACAGGGATTTCAAACGCCTGAAGAATACCAAGCCTACAAGGAGCTAAAGGAACATTATGAGGAAGTGACAGGCGATTACAGCTTTTCTATACGAGAACTTACTAGTCAATTGGAAATCTCTCTTCAGAATCATCGAGGTGTGGACTTTGAAGAACATGAAAAAGAGGAGTATTTGGACTTAGTTCAAAAATTAGAAGAGTTTGATTCCTCTCTTGCCACCCATTACCGTCAGTTGATTGATTAGGAAGGAGAAAGTCATGAATGATTTACTCCTTATCCCAGTAATTTTTTTAGCAGTAGGAGGAATTCTCATTCTTTTATGGAGACTCTTTCTTATTGCCAGTGGACTTTTCCTTATTGGTTTTATCAGTTTTCTTATTTTCGTGGAGGTCTATGGAATTTATTTGTTCTTTACTGAACCGACTTTATACTTTGATGATATCAGACAACATGGTTTAACTAGTTTTACGGCTGTGTACCTTTTCATCAATCTGATGTTGGTTCTAGGATTCAGTTGGCGTTTCATAAACTCCAAAACTAAGGAAAGTATGTAAACTTGTTAGATGGTTAAAAAACTTTATCTGAATCTAAATTAGGATAAGGTTTTTTATTAGCCTTGATTCTTTCATATACTTCATAGCTAAATTGGAGCAGTAATTTATGAAAATCATTATCCTCACTGTTATTACTTGTATTTATGGCTTGTTTATGTCGTTCAATATGAGAAAGAGCTCTTCTCAAATTTTCTTCTTTTAAATTTTTCATAGTTACATTATAAGCTGAAGACAGATAGTTTTGATATTTTTCTCTGAACTGTACGATTTTGCGCCTGAAATGTAGGAATCACCTTTTATTATGGTGTGATAAAACTTACAAGTCCTTTTTGTTATTCTTGACCTAGTTTTTATAGAAAGAAGGTCTAAGATGTTAAATAAAGTCAAAACTAAAGCCTTAATTAGTGTCGGAGCAGTGGCTGCAACTAGCTTTATTCTCATGATGGGATATACTGTGGGTCAACATTCTACTGCTAAACAAAGTCGCAAAGAAATCGAATTGGCTGCAGCTAAACTTGTAGAGGACAAACAAGCAGAAGATAAAGCCAGCATTTTGTCATCGGATACTGTAAAAGAATTTTTGACTCAGTACTATACGAAAGACAAGCTCGGAGAAAATAATACACGTATTCAACCTTATATGACTGAATCGGCTTATTCTCAAGAATTGTCAAGTCAAAATGATGCCATGAACCAAGTGTATAAGGATTATATTTTGGATTATCATTTTGAAAAAGCAGATATCTTTGTCAATCAGACTACGAATCAAGCCATTGCCATGGTCTCTTATAATGTAACCTATGTATCTGATTTAAAGAATGCCAACCAATCAAAGACTAATCAGACAGAAACCAGAACGGTTAAGTTGTCCTACTCTAAACTTCCTGGTAAGTTATTGGTCAACCAAGTACAGGTTTGGAAATCGGGGTTAGATGATTTGGATAAGGCCACTCCCAAAGCTTTGGAAGAATCCTCATCTGTTCCATCACTGCCAAATACTACGACAAAATGATGATGTTTTATGAATATAGAGGAATGTAAGCAAATTTCAATTCTTGATGTAACCAATCGTTTAGGTATCTCCTTTAAACAAGTTTCGAGCAGTGTCTATGAACATCCTGAACACGATTCATTTCGGATTTTTTCAACTACTAATACTTTTAAATGGTTTTCAAGAGATATTCAAGGTGATGTCATTGATTTTGTTCGACTTGTTAAGGGAATTCCCTTTAAAGATGCTTTAGCTTTTCTTTCTGAAGAACCTTTTCAAAAAGAAGCTGTTCAAGAAAATAGAGATAGACCATTTTATTATCCTTTAAAGAGAATAGAAGATTCTAACTGTAGTCTGGCCAGATATTATTTAATAGAATGTAGAGAAATCTCAGAAGAAATCGTACAAAAGATGATTCAACAAGGTTTGCTAGCACAAGCCAGTTGGAAAACAAATGAAACTGTTGAACCTGTTATTGTTTTTAAAAGTTTTGATCATCGTCACAAACTGCAGGCAGCAAGCCTACAAGGGATTTATAAGAATCCCGCTCTTTCTAGAGAGAGGTTAAAAACGATTCTAAAAGGAAGCCATGGACATATTGGAATATCCTTTGACATTGGTAAACCAAATAGACTGGTCTTTTGTGAATCGTTCATCGACTTGATGAGCTATTACGAACTGCATCAACAAAATCTATCTGATGTTCGTTTGGTATCTATGGAAGGATTAAAAAGGTCTGTTGTTGCTTATCAAACTTTACGACTGATAGCTGAAGAAAATCAGAAGTTGGAATTTTTAGATACAGTAATACCTTCAAAGTTATTGCCTTTGATCAATACCATTCGTGATACCACCAGCTATTTTGATAATCATCCTGATTTATTGACACTTGCGGTAGATTGTGATGATGCAGGTAAAGATTTTTCTGATAAGTTATCTCAATCAGGATTTCCTGTTTTACTGGATTTGCCTGATAATGAATCTGGGAAAGAAAAAATAGACTGGAATGATGTCCTTAGAGAAAAGAAATCAGATTTACAATTTATGCTTGAGACTGTAAAAGAGACATTTGGAAATCCACCAGTAAGACAAACCTCTCAATTTTTAGAATTGTGATAACAAAATCAAGATGTTTTAGATAATATTAGAATGAAGGAGGATCGTATATGACCATTATTGAACGCTTAGAAGAAAAGGTCACTAGGCAAGAAAGCAAGGTAGCAAGAGAGACAGAAAAACTCGCTGCTTACAAAGAACAACTGGAGACAGCGATGTTTGCGACGTTCAAAAGGCGTCAAAGCATTAGTCACATGAGTTTTGAAGAAGCTCTTGACCATGCATTTGGCAAAGAAAGACAATTCGATGATTCTGAATTTAGAAAGGATGAAATGAGTGAATGACAAAAGATTGGAATTTTAATCAACCATTAGAAAGTAAATCAGAAAATCAAGAAGATCCAGATAAAATTGCGGCCTTATTTGGAAATCATCAAGGGGGTAATGATGTAAATTATGAAGCAGCTTTTCAAAAGCGTAAACAAGCACCTGTGACGGAATCAAATTCTAGTTCTAAACCCAAAGTTACAGAGGTTAGAACAGGAAAAGAGACAGATATCACTACAAGTTATCAGCAACATCTTAAAAGACTTATTGCAGATAACAATAGCGATATTCAAAGTAGTCAAAAGAAAATTGAAGATCTACATACGTTGATTGACACAAAGAATAAAGAAAATAAGAAATTGCAGTCCATTTATGATGCGATTTCGGAATTACACTAAGCAGTCCTGATAGGCTGCTTTTTTTGAGAGGTTATAGATGTTTACAACATTTTTTAAGAAAAACCAAGACAATGGTGATATATTTAAGAAACTAATTCATCGACTATCTGATATGTCTGCCCAAGATCTTGAAAAAATAGATCGATTGCTAGATATCATTTTCACTCCAGATCAAGAATCAGAACAACTAAAAACAGAATCAACTTACAGAGAAGAAACTTTGGACGACACATTAAAGGAAGCTAAGAATCAACTTCATAAGGAACAATTGGAGAAGAATTTAGAGAGATTTAGGAAAAATAGTCAATAACGCACCAAAATTGGTGCGTTATGCTTTTTTATGCTATAATTGAATTATAAAAATAAAGGAGAGAGCCATGATTGGAAAGAACATAAAATCCTTACGTAAAACACATGACTTAACACAACCCGAATTTGCACGAATTATAGGAATTTCTCGAAATAGCTTGAGTCGTTATGAAAATGGAACTAGTTCAGTCTCTACGGAACTAATAGACATCATCTGCCAGAAGTTTAATGTATCTTATGTCGATATTGTAGGAGAAGATAAAATGCTCAATCCTGTTGAAGATTATGAATTGACTTTAAAAATTGAAATTGTGAAAGAAAGAGGTGCTCATCTATTATCTCGACTCTATCGTTATCAAGATAGTCAGGGAATTAGCATTGATGATGAATCTAATCCTTGGATTTTAATGAGTGACGATCTATCTGACTTGATTCATACGAATATCTATTTAGTAGAAACTTTTGATGAAATAGAGAGATATAGTGGCTATTTGGATGGAATTGAACGTATGTTAGAGATATCTGAAAAACGGATGGCAGCCTAATGGAAATCCAAGATTATACCGATAGTGAATTCAAACATGCTTTAGAGCGAAACCTTCGCTCACTGAAAAGAGGAAAAAAGTCCAGTAAGCAACCTATAGCGATTTTGCTTGGAGGGCAAAGTGGTGCCGGTAAGACTACAATTCATCGTATTAAACAGAAAGAATTTCAAGGAAATATTGTTATCATAGATGGTGATAGTTTTCGTTCTCAGCATCCACACTATTTAGAACTGCAGCGAGAATATGGCAAAGATAGCGTTGAATACAACAAAGATTTTGCGGGAAAAATGGTAGAGTCTTTAGTAAGAGAATTGAGTCATTTGGGATACAATCTTTTGATAGAGGGAACTCTACGAACAGTTGATGTTCCAAAGAAAACGGCACAACTCTTGAAAAATAAGGTATATGAAGTACAATTAGCCTTGATTGCGACAAAGCCTAAGCTGTCCTATCTGAGCACTCTTATCCGATACGAAGAACTGTGCGCTATCAATCCAAATCAAGCACGCGCAACTCCAAAAGAACATCATGATTTCATTGTATATCATCTAGTTGATAATACACGACAATTGGAAGAATTGGCTATCTTTGAAAGAATTCAAATTTATCAACGAGATAGAAGTTGTGTATATGATTCAGGAGAAGATAAAATTTCAGCAGCAAAAGTGCTACAAGAATACCTCTTCGGAAAATGGAGCAAGGTAGAGGAAGAGATGTTGAAGGTGGGAGAAGAAAGATTGGAAGATTTAACTAATCGAAATGATTGTTAGAACACAAATTTTAAAGTAAAGTCTACTGATAACTTTTGTTCATTTTTAAGGTGGTCGAAAAGTCTTTAGAATCAAAAAAGAAAAGGCGCTAGGACTGAGGAAACAGTTTTAACGCCAATCTTAAAAAAGTATAGCACAGGAAGTGATTTTTTGTGCTTTTTTACTGTCTTTTTTCAAATAAATAAAGCTGTCCAAGTCAATTTCTTCATAGGAGTTTAATTTTATTAGCTAAAAGTTATTTAATTTCAGTCATTATATTGATTTTTATCTACACTTAATAACAAACAATTAATAGTGAGTTGAGTAACTAATCTTTTATTTATTTCTTAAGTGATGAATAGATATAATCGCTCGGCCATTTCTTTTATTAATAGGAAAAATAAAGTGTACTTAGTAGTTATAGCATAATTTTTNAGTAGTATGAGTTTATAATAGCTTCCATTTTTGACTTTGAACAGATAATCCGTTAATTGAAGTATTTCATTATCTGTAAGTTGTATGCTGCTATCTAGTGTATCCATTTGTTCTATGCATCCACTCTTAAATAAAATTTTCAAAAGTCTCAAATTTTTAAAGTTTAGTTCTTTTAATGATGAATGTTCAGTAAATATAGTACTCACTTTTATTATTTATCAATAAGTGAGGAAAGATGATCCTCGTACTGTTTTTTTATTGAACTCTCGTTTAGTATATCAAAAATCTGTAATGCATCTCTCATTTTGGATATTCCAGATTGAGCTCCTTGTGCAAATTCGAGGTATCCTTGAGCATATAAGAATACAGTTTGTTCATAATAATTGAGTTCGTTATCTAGTAATCTAGATATTTCTTTGATTAAAAATCTACAATTGTTGTATTTCTTAACATCTATACTTGCAATTAAACAGTTAATAGCAAGTTGGGTTACTAATTTTTTATTTGTTTTATTTAAAGAGGAGTATATATAATTTTTCAACATTTCTTTAGTTAGTAAAAAATAAGAAGAATACTCTATGGTTCGGACACAGTTTCCTAGTAATATTATTTCGTAATAACCCCAATTTTCTATTTTGAAAAGATAATCTGTTAATTTTAATAATTCCTCGTCAGTAGGTTTATGAGAGCTATCAAGAGTATATATAATTGATTTTAACATTGTCCTATCAAAGTCTGTTAAATCGCTATTACAATATAGTGTATTCTTGAGTGATATAACACGATGTAGGGTATAATCTTCACGAATATGTTTTATAAGATTCATAAAGTTTTCACATTTTCCAAAATCGTTATTATGGATTATAAAAAATTCTTCTAATGATATATTAAGTTTATCAAGAATATTTATTAACCTAGCACAAGATATCTCAGATTCCCCTCTCTCAAATCTAGAAATTTGTGATTTTGATAAATGTTCATCAGCGACAGAACTAATGCTAATTTGTTTTCCTTTACGAATTTTTCGAAGGGTTTTTCCTAAATTGAATTTCATATATTCCCACTTTCACAACAAAAACGATAATTTCTTTTCTTTATTGTACAATATAGAAAAGAAAAAAGGAGAAATAAGATGCTGAAGATTTCAAAATTTACTAAGTATTTACTAATACCGCTTTTATTTTTGGATATCATAATTATTGTAGGTGGATAGAGTGCTTAGGTGTACACTTAAGTCTTTGGGATTCCCCAAAGACTTACTACTACTAAAAATATAAAATGCACAATTAATTTTTAAGATATCTTAATGAAGTAACACGATGTAGGAGGGGGTGATACCAATGTATTATAGATAAGACGTTGCATGTTAACTATTAATTTAAAGAGTATTTAGTAAAATATTATGATTTTTCTAAACTAAATGAATATTTGAAAAAGGATAGTTGTGAGAACAGAAATAAAAAGTAATAAACTTAGTAAGTCATTTTTAAAGTTTCTAACAGCCCAAGTATTTATTATTCTTGCTGGAATATTGTTAGATATGGTTTTAATTCTCTTTGTATATCAAATGAGTCAATCGCTATTTGATACAAGTATGATTCTAGTTGTTGGATCTATTTCACGAATATTAGGAAGTATTCTACTTTCAAATATTTTTGACAAGATTTCAGCAAAGTGGATTATGCTAGGAGCATTGATAGCCAAAGTTTTTATTATTATACTACTCATATGTACTTATAGATATATATATATTGTGTTAATATCAAAATTTTTATTGAGTTTATTAGATAGTGCTATTTCTCCTGCGCAAGGTGTATTGCTTGCAGATATAATTAAAGAGGATAGAATTCGTTTAAATGGTATTTTCTATACTGTCATTCAAGTATTTCAAACTGCTACTTGGACATTTGGAATACCTTTTGTTCTATTCCTTAATCCTTTTGCGGCATTTTGTGTGATTATTTTGATGATTACTATATCCTTGTGGCTCTTGAAGAAAATAGATACAAAAGATAGAGTGCAAACGAATTTACTCCCTTATTTTGAGAGATTGAAGCAGGGATGGTATGATTTGTTCCATATTACTGAATTGTGGAATATAACCATTATGGACACATGTGAATCAATTGCTAATGTGATTTGGACGCAAACTTTTCTATTATTTTTCACGACGAGTTTTTTGAACTTATCAGAGGAATGGTGGGGATTTCAAGGAGCTGCTTACTTTGTAGGTTCGATTGTAGGAGGAATTATAAGCATTAGATACTCTAAGTATATTTCTCAGTTTGGGGGAAAAGTTATCTTTTTTTCATCACTTGTGGTTGCTATTTTTACAGGTATATACGCTTTTAATAAAGTAGCTTTCTTGGCTCTTGTTATTAACTTTTTCATTGGAATTCCGTATCAAATTAGAGATTTGGTGCAACAATCATTAATACAAGAGAAGTCCCCTACTTATTCGATAGGACGTGTTTTTTCTCTAAGGCAATTAATATTAACGATTACTTCATCTGGCTCTTTGGCAATATTTAGCTATTTAAGTAGTCGGATTGGTATACAGGCTGTTTACCTGATTGCAACTATTATATACGCTATCGTAACTATTTGGATATTATTAAATAGAAAAATCATTAAATTTAAAATTGAGGAGCAATGAATATGAACGAATCAGAAAAAATTATTTTTGAAGAACTTGAAGAAGTTGTTATGTCCTATGTAGCAAATTGTCATCACGCTGCTGCATATTACGAAGCTGATTAGTCTAGAGGAGCAGTACTCATGTAAACTTGAGTGCTGCTTTTTGGAGTGGAAAGGAGGACTAAAGTGTATTTAAAAAGTACTGTCCATGTTTTACCTTATGATGGAAGAACGTTGATATGGGATAGAAAAACAGATAAAAAGGTTATTATTCATTTGAATTTTGAAGATTTTTATAATCAATTATGTAAAGGTATATCAGATAATTTATTTGATATATTAAAAAATAGTCAATTTATTGATCTTTCTAATTCATTTGTAACTAAAAATTTTAGCACCCCGACGTACATTTGTAAATGCAAATATTTTGATATATACTCATTAAATACATTATTAGAGAATGAAGGAAAGATTAGAATACTAAATACACTTGATAATTATATATTAATTAGTCCAGTTTTGTATTCTAAGGATGAAATAGATAATTACGTGATAAGAGTATTATCATCTTCCAAATTTTATAAATATTATATAGAAATGATGCAAAATCAACGAAAATATCCTCAGTTAATGTCGGAAACTATATTTGAATCTAGTGAATATAGAAAATTATTTATTGATTTTATTGAATTGGCTGAATCAAGAGAGACTATGGCCGGAAAGATTGATATTCGAACTGATGAGATGAGTTTTGTACAGTATACACCTCTTCCAGTTGTAAAAGAAAAAATAAAAGAGGAGTGGAAATGGCTATTTTTGATGTAGTAGATGAGGTTTTTGGTTTAGTGAAACATGTATATAAAGTGGAGAATAGGCATGGGGAACCGTCTTCCATGTTTGCGTATACATGTTTACTTAATGATGTATCAAGGTTGTTGAATTGGCCGATGGATAAAATTAGTACAGGTTATAGCTTCGATGAGGATAAGGCTATTAAGTCTGCTATAGGAGAAGGGGTTGAAAGATATTGTGGAAATTATGTTCCCGACGATTTATTGAAGGCAAGTGTAGTTGAAATGTTAGAAAGAGGTTATAATTTTTTAAATCCAAAGGAATTTTTACAATTTACCAAAGAGCAATTGGAGAAAATAAATACTTATTTCGGGGTAGATGAATCAGTTTTAGTAGAGTGGGTTCCAATGATAAACCTAGTAAAAGATGAGAACTGTTATCTACCTGCAGATGTAGTATATGTTGATTATCGTAGTTATCAAAAAAATAAAAAAGTTAAAGGGAATAGATTACCCATACTATTTTCAGGATTGTCTGCAGGTTCAACTGTTAATTATGCCATAATAAATAGTTTGTTAGAAATTATTGAAAGAGATGCGACGATGCTTTGGTGGATAGGAAGAAAGCCAGCAAAAGAGTTAATAATAGATTCCAAAGACAGATTGAGCGAGGTAATAAATGAATCGGAAACAAAAGGAATTGCTCTTAAGTTTTTACTATTATCTACTGAATTTTCAGTGTATACAGTAGCCTGTGTGTTGAACGATTATGAGAATAAATTTGTCACAGTTGGTTTTTCTTGTCATTTTAATATTAAACAGGCCAGTGAAAAGGCCTTGATGGAAGCATATCAATTACGTATGTTTAGTTTTAATTTATCCGATCCAAAAGGATTTATCTGGAAAGAAAACTACCAAGATATGTTTGGTGTCAAAGATTTTCAAAGAGATAGAAATTATACTAAAGTGTATAATAAAGACTATTCTGATATGATAAGTTTACTCCAAAATACACAATTCTTTTTGGATACGGTTGCTTATGGTGAGGTTATGAGTTTTTTTAATACAACATCTTACCAAAATATTAGTGAGTACTTAGATATAAATAGTTCTTTAACAGAAAGCGAACAACAAAAATTCTTGATTAAAGAATTTAGAGATAAAAAAATTGATGTCTTTATGGCAAATATTACAACGTCTGATATAGAAGTAGCAGGCATGAGCGTCGTTCGATGTATAGCTCCTAAAATGTTAGCTAATATGCCTACAGCTTTTCCTCTGTTAGGAAATAAGAGATTACAACAAACTTTAGGTAATAAGTTACCAAATTTATTTCCATTACCTCATAGCTAAAATGGATAAGGAGGCATTATATTTTGGATAATAGTATTACTTTTAAAGATTGGAAATACGCATTACATGACGCTAGATATGGATTCGTACAACAATTTGCACAATATCATCCACAAAATGTACTTATTTTAGCTTGTGGAGTAGGATTAGAAGCATTTATATTATCTAGTACTGTCGATTCGCCTTGCAAAATAGTTGGAATTGATATTGATAAAAAGTCAATAGCGTATGCAAAAGAAAAGTTAAATCAATTACAATATTCAAATATTACTTTCAAAGTAGAGGATATTAATCGTTTTTTTTCAACTAATACAGAGAAATTTGATGCGGTAATGATAATGTTTGCTATTCATTTTTTTGAGAGAAAAAAAATATTGGAAAATGTTTCACAAATACTGGAACCAGATGGAATTTTTGGAGTTTGTGAATGGGAACCAAATGATAGTCTATTAAATATAAAACATATAAATGAGATTATTAATAGATACGCAAGTGAGGGTAAGGTACTGGAAAAAGCCAAACAGTTCTTCAACATGAAAAATAAATATTTATATGAAAAAGATATTCAGAATAGTATTGTAGAATGTACATTGCAACGTGTTTCTCATAAATCAAAGAAATATTCTATACGCTATTCTAATTTACAATCTTATTGGAATTTTCAGAAAAATAATGAATTATTTAAACGATTAAAACAAGATATGTTACCTAACAACTATTTACAAATGATAGAAGAAATAGAGAGTTATGTAGCTTTAGCTGATGAATCAGAAGTAGTATTTATTGCAAAAGTCGGAAATTCGTTTTATAAAAATCAAATACTATAATTTATCAGAGTGAACATTGAATGGAGATTGTATAAAAATGGAATATGGAATTATGTTACCTACTTTGGATAGGAATTTTAATATAGATGATGAGCTGGATCGCCTCAATCAGCTAAAGAATATCAATGAGTTAAGGATTTGGTTTAGAGATTTACCGGCAACTCAGAAAATAGATAGCGATGAAGGCATAGCCATGGACCCCCTGTTAGCTATTCAGTATGTATTATCTAAATATGGATTTTTAAAATTAGGTATTGGAGTTCTAAATACTTCTTTTAGAAACATTATGTTAACTATTAGAGAATTAATAACTTTGGGCAACTTAGTTAATACAGAAAATTTAATTATAGGAGTTGGTAGTGGAGAGAAAGAGTTATTGTTTAAAGATTCAAATATTTCATGGAGTGAAAAGAGTTTAAACTTTGAATTTTGGTTGACTGAATATAATCATCATTTCAATAATTTGGAACAGAATGGACGTATCAATCTAAAGAATCATTACTATTCTATGGGCGCTTTAAAACAGATTCCTAGATTAGCTGTAGCTACAAAAAATATTGACATGGTTAATAAATTTGACAAATTGATTGATAGTAATATTATTTGGTTAAGTAATTTAGAGGATATTTCTAAGCTGAAACAAAAAATAAAGAACAAGAAACTAATTATGTTTTTACCTATTAGTATTAATAATGCAGTGAAGAAAATAGAAATTATTCAGTTTGAAGATAGAGATATCTTAGTTATGACAGAGGAAATTCTGAAATTGTATCTAAGAGAATTGGAAAAATTTGGAGTAAATGAGGTAATTTTTTCTATTATTCCTGGATCAAATTTAAACTTTTTGGATAATTTATATAAGTTTTAAAAATGTTATGACTAGAAAAGTAAATTTATCTAAGTATTGCTATCGGACATTTCAAATCAAGTATATATCTTGTAGAAAGTGATTCTTCATGGATAAAGTAGTTGAGAAAGTAGAGTGAGGGGGATTGCCACAGGGAACATACTAATACCAATTATTTTCAAAAAGCGTTTTAAAATCCACTGTCAGCAGACAATGGATTTTAAAACGCTTTTTTCGAGTCCTTGAATAACTTCTTGAAGTTTATCAATGACGGCTTCCAATGTTTGGAAATCTTTATTTTTAAAACCTCGTTTTCGAATTTCTTTCCAGACTTGTTCAATAGGGTTCATTTCTGGTGTATAAGGTGGGATAAAAGCCAACTCAATATTACTTGGAATCTCTAAGGTACTTGATTTATACCATATAGCATTATCCATTACAAGTAAAATATAGTCATCTGGATAAGCTTGTGATACTTGCCATAAAAATTCATTCGTCCACTCAGTATTACATCCTCCAGCAATAAGGAAGAAGGAATCTCCTGTATGAGCATTTATCGCTCCATAACAATAGCTATATTCTCGCATATAATGACTATGAATGCTAGGTCGGACTCCTTTAGGAGCCCAACAAGAACTCATCTTACTGATTCTCACGAAACCAGCTTCATCTTGATACATCAAACGTACTTTGTTATAAGATCCCTCCTCTTTAAAGCGCTTACTTAAGGTATCGAATGTAGATTTTATTTTTAGACGTCTCAATTGTCTGAGCGTCTGCCTTCTTGGGATGTTCAGGTCGAGGAGTGACTGTTCGCTAACCATGGCGTTTCAGAAGATAATAGAAACCATCACGTGTGGAAATACGACCAATCTCTTTTTGATAGGCTTCAAATAACTGATTGACAGTTACAAATTCCCCAGCCTGAGCATCTTCTATATGGCGTTTTAGAAATGCTTTCTCTTCTTCATAAGTCATATATTCGCGATGGCGACAGCCACGGGTCTCTTGAAGAAGAGCATCCAAACCAAACTCCTTATATTTTTCAAATTCCTCCAAACAGTTGTTTTATTGCAATCTAGCAGATTCATGATTTCCTTATAACTCTTTTCTTTTGAGCGAAAATAAAAAATCTGTAGTCGTTTGTGATATTTGGCGTACGATGAATCTCTTAGGAATTGTTCAATTTTTTGTATTTCCTCGTTTGTAAGTTTCATAACTACTATAATATCTTTTTTGATTTTAGGCTAGTATGAGTTTTTCCTCATCTATATTTAAGGATACTTGAAAGTTATATTTTAGAAAAACAATTATGGAGTTCTTAATACGGAATATAGTATAAATGCTGATTCAAAGTGGAGTTTTGTATGCTTTTTGCTTTTGTTGAGTATAAAATCTATTAACTAAAGTCGAACTACAAACATTAATTTAAGATGAAGTAAACTGTAACCTTCGAAATGTCTCTTACTCGATTTCAGAATGAATCACTGACATAGGATTGAAAGAACTAAGTATTTCTTTTTGTTTTGAATGAGATACGTGAGTATAGATTTGTGTGATTGATATAGAACTGTGTCCAAGAATTTGTTGAATATATCGAATATCTACATCATTATCTAGAAGCATTGTTGCAAAGCTATGTCTAAACATATGTGGTGTAATAGTTTTAGATAAGCTATTTTGTTCAACGATTCTCTTTAAAATTAAACGTACACTTTGCTCTGACAATGGTTTAGGCGAATGTTTCCCTGGGAACAAGAAATCATTGGATTCATTTCTTGTTTTATTTATATATGTTTCTAATAAATTGAATGTTTTTTGATCTCCTAAAAATAGGATACGTTCTTTCTTACCTTTTCCTATAATATGGAGTGTCTTATTGGACAGATTAATGTCTTTGAGATGAATGTGGCAAAGTTCAGAAATTCTGATGCCTGTTGAAAGTAAAAGTGAAATAATTAGTAGATTTCTTTCAGCGTGTTGTTTTTGATAGTCAGTTTTAGATACAATTACTTTCCGTTCTAAGTATATAAAAATGCTTTTCAGAATATCATACGGAATTGTTTTAGGCAATACTTTTTCAGTTCTAAATTGAAAGCGCAATTGATTGAAGGGATTCTCTTCAATTATGTTCTGGTATTTTAGATAGTTATAAAACACCTTCATACAAGCAATTTTTCTTCTTAATGTATTCGTTTTTATGTTAGATCGTGTCAACTCTTCGATATAGGATTCGACATTATCATAGTCTGAGTTATAAAATTGCATAAGATCATTCTTATAAGCACGAATCGTGTGTGAACTCAAACGCTTATGAGTTTTGCAATAATCTAAGTAAGTAGAAATAAGTTTATAATCCATAAAAATCTCCTTTATCAATAATCATGCTATTATAAACCTATTTGAGTGCATTGTATAGTGATAATAAATAGTTATCGGTAGGAGAGAGATGAAAAAACTAAAAAAACAATTTATTTCTGATTTTAGTGCGGCAATGTTAGAAAATAATGCAGCAATTTTTGCTGGTGCAGGACTTTCTGTTCCCTCAGGTTATGTAAACTGGAAAGAATTATTACGGCAATTTTCTGATTCGATTGGACTAAATATTGATAAAGAGTATGATTTAATTTCAGTTGCACAATATTACAAAAATTCTGCACAATCAAAAAATCAGATTTCACAAAAATTAATACAAGAATTTACAAAAGACTCTAAAGATAATAATTTGCTAACACTGTTAACGAGCATGCCTATTGAAACTTTTTGGACAACTAATTATGACCACTTAATTGAAGATAATTTGAAGAAAGCTGGAAAACGTGTAGACATCAAGATTGATAATAATGATTTGTCAATTACCCCTCCAAATATTGATGCGACTGTCTATAAATTTCATGGAGATATTTCTAGACCCTATGAGGCAATATTGACTCGTGATGATTACGAGAGTTTTGATAAGAGTCACAAACTTTTTATTCAAACACTTCGCGGAGATCTGATTAGTAAAACATTTGTATTTGTAGGATATAGTTTAAATGATCCAGATATTCAGCAAATTCTAAGCAAAATTAGATTATTAATAGGAGAAAATATTAGGATGCACTATTGTTTTAGGAAAAATTTGACCATTGATATGTTTGAAAATTCCCAAGACCCTGAAAGTGAATTAGAATACGGAAAGATAAAACAAGAGCACGAAATAAATGATTTAAAAAGATATGGTATTCATACTATTTTGATTGAAGATTATAATGAGATTGATGAACTATTTAATCAATCTTATAAGTTATGTTTAACTAATAGTGTATTTATTGCTGGAAGTTGTAGAAATTATGGAGAATGGGATGAAGATAGTGCTACTGAGTTCCTATATCTTTTAGGATATAAATTAATTGCTAATGAAATTATAGTAGGTAACGGTAATATAGAAGGTGTAGGACCACAGGTGATTAATGGCGTAATGACCGCTATTAATGATAAAAATCTTGATATTTCGAAATATCTAAAAATTAAAACTCTCCCATTAATTAAAGGTAGCGATAAACATATTGATAGTTCGGCAAAGAAAAGATTCCAAGATAATATGATATCAGAAGCAGGTATAGTTATATTTGTCTTTGGAAATCAATACTATGACGGAACTTTATCTAACTCCAAGGGAGTACTAGAAGATTTTGACAGGGCTATAAAGCAAAATAGATTTATTATTCCCGTAGGTTCAACTGGTTGGAGCTCTTTAGAAGTATACCAAACACTTTTATCTGAAATTGATAAATATTCTTATCTCACTCCTTTTCTAGATAAGCTACTGATAGAAAAAGATCCTGAAATTTTATCTCAAACTATTATTGATTGCATTAAGCACATCAGAGATGCTTACATCATGGATAAACTTTAATAATAAATCAGTATATAAAGGCTTTTTAATTTAATAAAAACAGAAGACTCACCATTTAATTTCAATTCGGTGAATCTCTGTTTTTTAGTTTTATATGTTTAATGTTCTCTAAGGCTATTTTGAACATTTATAGAAACGTCTTAATATATATCTCTTGGATGATTTCCAATATTTTAAAATGGTACTCCCCTTGGAAATCTTTCCTAAATAAACGTTCTTTTAATAGTCTAGTTATTGCGATACAAAACAAGATTTCATGTGATAGTTTAAAATTCCCCAACCGTTTTTGTTTTCTCAAATATTGAGAGAAGTTATCTAGGATAAAAATAGCATCAATACTATTTACAGTAGTATGTCGAATTTGTTCTAATAAAAAATTACCAACATAACTGTCAATTGAAAAATTAGAAATATTTTTGCAAATAATATTGTTCAAATGCAGCAATATAAAGCGATCTACGATATAATCAGTTTCTTTTAACGATGATACCGTTAATAAATTATAATTTTTTAAGAAAGTATATTCATTAGGAATATCTTCTTTTTTTATTTTATACAATATTGGAAAAAAAGGAATCCTTTTCTGCACAGCATAATCTAGCTCTTTTATACACCATGCTTTGTTAAAGAATGTTTCATCGAATATAAAAATAATTCCATAATAATCAGCACTTTTATCGAGTACAGTATATAGATTATCAATTATTTCATCTCCAATGTTAATTTCAAATTTGTCAATCCAGGTTTTTAATCCTATTTCATTTAACGTATTATTCAGATTATTTACAAATTCGTAGTAAATATCTCTTGAATAACTCATGAAATATTGAAATTCTCTCACATCTCTCTCCTACCGATAACTATTTATTATCACTAGTATACCATAAATTCATCTTAAGTATTTTGATTTGTATAATGATTTTTTTAGTTAAAATTAGATGATATTGGCCAACTATAAATTAAAACACTGTTTTGAAATTATATCGAATACTTTTGAGTCAATTACAAACTTACAACAACTAGAGAATTGTGTAGTTTGAAGGAAATAAGTACAAGTTTATTAGAAAAGTAGCATTTTATAGGATTATCACGAAAAATTCTAATTTTAGAATTATACTTTCTATTAATTTAGAACATGTTTTTTTATTTTTAAATGTTATAATAGTGTTATCAAGTAAAAGTAGCATACTATAATTGGTAATAATATAAAATTCTACTAAAGACACATGGCCTGACAAAAACAGATTTGCTCGAATTGTATAAATTTTATGCAATAGCCCTTAGCTGTTATAAAAACGGAACAAGTACCATTTCAACAGAATTTATAGAAGATGTGTCTATGCTTCAAAAATAGATCAAGGTTAAGCTTCTGTCACTCTTCAATGATGCCTTTTTGGGTAATAGAGTAAGGTTGAGGAAGAGATGTTGAAGGTGGAAAATAGCACTTAAAATTAAAACAGTTGAATTTAGGAAACGAGGACAAGTAATGAAGTTAACAAAAATGGTTATTAATAATTTTAGATCTTTTGGGGAGTGTCAAGAAATTAACTTTAATAATCAAACTGTACTGATAGGGAATAATAGTTCAGGAAAGACAACTGTATTACAGTCATTGAGTAAGTTGTTTTCAGATAAACAAAGTGATAGAATCATTCGAAAAAGTGATTTTCATTTACCAAAAGGGTTAAGACCTGGTGAAAACACAAGAAATCTTTTTATAGAAACTATTTTTGAGTTTGATGAACTTGCTGGAACTGTCTATGGACCAGCCATTCCAACATTTTTCGAGCACTTTACAGTTTCTCAAGATGGTGCAAAACCTTTTTTACGAATCAGATTAGAATCTTCCTGGGAAGATGATGGAACAGTTGAAGGAAGTATTGATACTCAAATTTATTATATTTCATCTGATGAAGATACTATTAGAGATGAAGACAAACATCGTGCTCCTAGAAAAGATTTGGATAAAATTAGGGTACTTTATGTACCAGCTTCAAGAACACCTGAGAAGGAGTTGGGTAATGCTTCAGGTAGTATGTTAAGTAGGTTGGTAAATAGTATAAATTGGACTAAAGATGAGATAAATGAAATTAAAGATAAAATTGATGAGTTGAATAACACATTTTTATCTGAAAATGGAGCATTAATTCAGATCAACAATGAGATTCAGAAATCATGGGAATTATATCATGAAGATAACCGTTTTTCTCAAGCAGAGTTGATTATTAATTCTTCTGAGATGGCGGCAGCACTTAGACAGATTGCCTTAAAATTTTCACCAACAACCACTGAAGAAGCATTTACAGTTTCAGATCTAGGAGATGGACTAAGATCTATTTTTTATTTTTCACTTGTTGATTCGATACTTGATATTGAGTTAGAAATTACCAAAGACCGTGAAGAGAATCCTGATAATCCAAGATTTAAGTTGGTACCTCCAATACTAACTATTTTAGCAATAGAAGAACCAGAAAATCATATTGCTCCACATCACATTGGAAAACTGATAAAAAGGTTTAAGCAATTAGGCAATAATGACAACTCTCAAGTAATTTTAACTTCACATTCTCCAGTTATTGTAAAAAGAATCGACCCAGAAGATTTGAGGTATTTAAGAATAGAAAATAATGACAGTGTTCTTCAAACCATTGTTTCTGATATACAGTTACCTCAATCGAGTGATGAGTCTTATAAATACATTAAGGGAGCAATTCAAGCCTATCCTGAACTATATTTTGCAAAATTAGTAGTATTGGGTGAAGGTGATAGTGAGGAACTGCTATTACCAAAGTTTTTTGATTTACTTGGACTGGAAATTGATAGTTCTCAGATTTCAGTAGTTCCTTTAGGAGGTAGGCATGTTAATTATTTGTGGAAATTATTGAACGCTCTCAGAATTCCTCATATTACCTTATTAGATTTCGATAACGAAAGATATGGAGGTGGCTGGGGAAGAATTCAATATGCAATAAAACAATTGATACTAAATGGGGTTGCTAAAGAAAAACTTGTTACTGTAGCAACCGAATCTCAAAAATCACGAGTTCTAGATGATGATGAGATTGATAAAATAAAGGACTGGAAGATTGATAGACCTGATAATCAGTTGCTTGAGGGGTGGATTAAAATGTTAGAAAAGTTCAATGTGTTCTTTTCTACGCCGCTTGATATTGACTTCTTAATGTTACAACATTATAGGGAATATTATCTGGATATGTTATCTTCGAAAGAAGGACCAGTCATTTCATATGCTGATTCAGGCGGGAATTGTAAAAAAGTAAAATTAACTGATTTGGATTGTATTAATAAATTGCAGTTAGAAGGTCTCGAAAAACGTATAGAAGAAGCAAAGATAGCTACTTTAAAGGATAAGAGTGGACCGGGGGATAGTTTTACTAGAGAAGAGAAAGAATTAATGATTTGGTATCAATATTTCTTTTTAGGTAGAGGAAAGCCAACAACTCATATGCAATTTTTATCATCTATTAGTGATGATGAATTAACAAGAAATCTACCCCCTGTATTTGCAAAAATAGTTAACCGTGCTGAAGAATTACTTGGAGATATTGAACATGGTGAAGAGTGAGGAGTGGCTTCCTAAAGGAGATATCATTTTAGAAGAGACTGCATTAGGAGCCGTCAAAGATGTGACTAACTGTTTAGTCATTGCTGGACCCGGTGCGGGGAAAACTGAATTACTAGCTCAAAAGTTAGACTATTTATTCTCTACAAATAAATGCGTTTCTCCGAAAAAAATTCTAGCATTAAGTTTCAAAACGGATGCTGCATCAAATTTGAAAGAAAGAGTTAAGAAACGTTATGGTGATGAGTATGCTTCTCGTTTTACCTCATTAACCTATTCGGCTTTTGAAAAGAGAATTTTAGACCAATTTAGAGATGTTCTACCTGAGGATATACGACCATTAAGAGATTATTTGATTGAAGATTGGGATACTATAAAAGAACTACTCTCTATGAATGGAATTAATGTTAATGGATGGAGAATGTCAGATATAAGAAATTTTGTCGAAAATATTATACTTAATGACGGGAATACTCACAAATTAAAAAAGGATTTACTAAATGGAACACAAGATAATAAGCCGGTTCTCTTGTATAGGCAAATAACAAAGTTGAGTACTCAAATAATAGCTACTAACGAATACATCCGTAAAGCACTTCAAATGACATACGATTTTGTATTTCTAGATGAATTTCAGGATACTACATATGCCCAGTATAATTTATTAAAAACTTGTTTTTTAGGTTCGTCTTGTAAATTAACAGCAGTTGGAGATAATAAGCAAGCCATTATGAGATGGGCAGGTGCGAATCCTGATATTTTTCCAGACTATATTCAAGACTTTAATTCAAATGAATATCAATTGTTGATGAATCACCGCTCTGTACCTAAACTTGTAGAATTTCAAAAAGAGGTTCATCAGATATTAAATAGTAATCACAGTTCTATTCAGACAAATAATTATCCAGAATTTCAAGAGGGTGAAATAACATTATTTGAATTTGAAAATGAAAGTTTAGAAGCTGAGTTAATTGCAAATGATATAGAATCAAAAATTCAAGGAGGTATACGACCATCAGAAATTTGTATCCTAGCAAAACAGAAGGTTGATGATTATAGTTCAAAATTGATAACTACATTAAGTAGTAAAGGGATTAAAGCAAGAATTGAAAATGAATATCAAGAGCTTTTAAAAGACCCTACTTGTAACCTATTATTAGATTTAATATCATGCAGTCAAGGAAAACGAGATCCTTTAATTTGGGAAAATCTTAGTAATTTTTATGGAAATATCAATGGAATAGATGAATTTACTGATGAATTAATTTTAGCAAAATCCTATAAGGAGATTGACAATATAGTTAGTGATATTACTTACCTAATTTCAAATCCTATTCCCGATGAAGACAGGATGCTAAATTTAATTAATTGTATTATCGAAAAAATAGGTGACAAAAGAATTATTTCCAACTTTCCAATGTACAATGGGAAAAATGACTTGTTTATCACCATCAATAAGTTTTCAAAACTATTATATGAAGAGTATTCTCAATCACAAGGTGCATGGATAGATATAATATCTAATTTCAAAGGCGAAAACTCAATTTCAATCATGACTATACACAAAAGTAAAGGATTAGAATATGAGGCAGTTTATTTTTTAGGGCTGGAGGATTCTGCATTCTGGAGTTTTAATGATCAACCAGAAGAAGATAAAAGTGCGTTCTTTGTCGCACTTTCAAGAGCAAAAAGTCACTTAATATTCACATACTGTAAATTGAGAAATAATAGGTCGCAAAACAATAGAAATATTAATGAAATCTATTCATTACTAATTCAATCCAGTTTAGTTGATGTTGTTAATTAATAATGATTAAGGCATAGGAATTAGTTTTTTTAAATAAACTAATTCCTATGCCTTGTATTGCATGTTTGAGTAGTTGAAAATGTGATAGTAGATTATCAAGATATACTTTTTTGAAAACTTTTTAATAACTTAATTAAGTTTAGTTCAGTTAAGTTTTTCTCATTTTCTTGACTATTATAGTCAGGATTTTTTTGTTTCGCCTTTTTAAAGTACAAATTCAAATCTTTTTTTGAAACGACTAGTTGCTTCATTATCTCTTCTGTTGAAAAATTATTTTTTATTAAGTTGTGAGTCTTTTCCAATTCTATTTTATCATCATAAATTACTATATTATTTTTAAATCTATCTAAAGGATATTTTTCGAGACCAGATATTGAAGATAAAACTTTCAGCAATTGGTATTTTAAAGTATTTTTGTATAAACAGTGGTAATAAATAGTGTCAGAATAACCACATTCAAAACTTTCTAAATCAGGGGAGGGCACGAGACAATTTCCCTGATCTAAATATAAAGCCATAAAGTCGATAATTGTAAGGTGTCGATAACGAAGTTGTACCAATTGCCAATCAACATTGGTTTGGTATTGATTTAAACTATAAGGCATAGTTTTGAAACGATTTGCATCATCGTCGGTAAGTTTAATATAAAAATCGGGATTAGGATTATAAATAAAAAATCTTCCGTCTTCATTTTCAATGAAGAACCAATTTTTATAGTCTTTTAAAACATGAAAATACTGCTCTTTGATATTTAAGTCGGTATGATTAAACTTTTGAAACAACTTATTTATTAACTCAAAAGGAGCAGAGGAGTCTTTAGGAGTATTTATAGAGCCATTTCTAGCATATATTAATCCTTTTGGTAATACAGTATCTTTCTTAGGCTTATAATCTTTTGTTAAAAATACAGGAACTTTATCTGTATCATGAATAATTAAGATGTCAATTTCTTTGCTGTCTATAGTTTCAGTTTGTATGCTAATTTTAATTTGATTATTTGTTGATATAAAGAGTTTATGTAGCAAATCTGTTAGATCTTCTTCATTTCTTCTATTATCATCATTGTTTACACCGATTATATCTAAAGTAATATTATCAATTCCAAAGATGATATAACAATCTTCGTGATGTGATGTATTGACAAAATTTAAGATATCACGCACCAATTCAGTTTTAGAATGATGCCATTTTTGCTTAAAATCATGAAACTCATCTTCGGGAGTATTCAATAGTAAATGTATTTGATCTAGATTCAGCATTTTTATTTCTCCAAATATTAGTTTACAGAAATTTTATCATAGAATCAGAGAAAGTCAATCATAACTATATTAGCTGTGATACCTTTTCCAAATCTTCCCTGTTATCCTAATATCATTCATAGAAAGTCAATTTTTGATTTTCTATGGGGGTTTGGGGGCGAAGTCACCAAGTTATCTTATCGTTGGCTGTCAAAACTAGAAGGTTTTGATAGGCTGACGATATGATTTTTGGGATATTGTGGACACAATATCTGAGCTCGCAAAAGCCGAAAAATAACCTTTTGAGGCTTTTAGGAAGCACCCGTATCCCATACGGTATCGGGGATAACCCGATAGAGGCAAGTAGAGAAGGAGTATGACAAGATGACAGACCAATACCGCATTATCCGTAAGGAAATCAATCTGACACCAGAGGAGCTGGAACAGATTCAGAAGCTGATGAAACAGGAACATGTAGAGCAATTTTCTCCCTTTGTTCGTCAAAAGTTACTTGATGCAATCGAGGGAAGAAAGTCAATGACGGATTGGTTTACCCTCTGGCAATACCAAAAGATTGAACAAATCAGCCGAGATATTTTACAGGTGACTATCTTGGCTGAACAAAGCCACCAAGTCACGGCAGAGCACCTACGGATTATCTTGACCTGCGTACAGGAGCTAATAGCAGAGGTTAACCAGACTATCCCACTCAGTCAAGACTTTCGGGACAAGTACATGGGAGGTTAGGGATGGAAAATCGTTACCGAACTAATCTTAAAAAAGTTTTTCTGACAGACCAGGAACTTGCGACCTTGTACGACCGTATCGGACATAGTCGCTGTAAAAATTTCTCTGCTTATGCTAGAAAAGTTTTGCTTAACCCTAACATGACCTTCCTAACCATTGACACCAGCAACTATGAAGATCTGGTCTTTGAACTGAAACGTATCGGAAACAACCTTAATCAAATTGCACGGACGGTCAATCAGACTCACATCTTAAAACCATGTGACCGTGAGTTGTTGGTACAGGGCATTGGTCAATTGATTAAAGAAGTTGAAAGTGACTTTAATATTAAATGTCAGCAACTGAAGGAGTTTTATGGTAGTCACTAAGCACTTTGCGGTTCACAGCACCAAGTATCGCAAGAGCCTCATCAAGTATATTCTCAATCCTGAAAAGACGGAGCAGTTGAAGTTGGTTTCTGATTTTGGCATGAGGAACTATTTGGTTTTTCCTAGTTATGAGGAGATGGTGGATATGTATGAGGCCAACTTAACTAACAATGACAGGCTCTACGATTCCAGAAACGACCGCCAACAGGTCAAACAAACTAAAATCCATGCCCATCACTTGATCCAGTCTTTCTCGCCTGATGATAAGCTGACACCAGAGGAAATCAACCGCATTGGCTACGAGACCATCAAGGAACTGACAGGTGGAAACTTTCGTTTTATCGTGACAACACACACAGATAGAAACCATGTGCATAATCATATCCTGATAAACTCTGTTGACCTCAATTCTGACAGGAAGCTCAAATGGGATTACGCTCAAGAGAGAAACCTTCGCATGATTTCTGACCGCTTGGCCAAGGAAGCAGGAGCAACGATTATCCAGCCTAACCGTTATTCGCACGAGAAGTTTGAGGCTTACCGCAAGACCAATCATAAGTTTGAACTCAAGCAACGGCTTTATTTTCTCATGAAACACAGCAAAAACTTTGAGGACTTTTTGGCCAAGGCTCCTGCTCTAAACGTGGAGATGGATTTTTCCCACAAGCACGCCAGATTCCTCATGACTGACCGAGAGATGAAACAGGTCATTCGCGGTAAGCAGCTGGATAAGAGACAGCCCTACACCGAGGACTATTTCCGAGAGCAGTTTGCGACACGAGCCATTGAGCAGCGATTGGATTTTCTTTTGCCTAGAGCCCGTGACCTCTCTCATCTTTTGGAAATGGCAGAGCAGTTAAACCTGACAATCTCCCTGAAGAAAAAGCATGTGACCTTTACCTTGACTGAGAACAGTCGAACCATTTCTATAGAGAATAAAAAGGTCAGTACGAAAAATTTGTACGATGTCCAGTTTTTTGAGGATTATTTTGACCAAAGAGAAAGCATAACAGAGTCTGACTTGACTAACTTTGTCTATGATTTGAAGACTTATCAAGAAGATCAGGACAAGGATAAACTCTCAAGTGAGGAACTCCTAACAGCCTACAAGGAGTTCAAAGAGAAACATGACCAGATTCAGGAGTTTGAAGTTGTCCTAGCAGAGTATCAGATTGATAAGGTGGTCAAGGAAGGTCTTTTCATCAAGATGAATTACGGTGTCAAAAAAGACGGCTTGGTCTTTATCCCAAACCGAAACTTGGATATTCATGAGAACGAACAAGACAAGTCCTACCATGTCTTTATACGAGAGACCGCCCAGTTTTTCATCTTTAACAAAGAAAGTTCAGACCTCAATCGTTACATGAGAGGGCGTGAACTAATCCGTCAACTTACTCACGACAGCACGCATATCCCTAAACGTAGGCGGCCAACCATTGCCAACCTCAAAGAGAAAATCGCAGAGGTGAATCTTCTTATCGAATTAGACCTTAACAATCAGTCTTACCAGGAAATCAAAGATGAGTTAATCAAGGAAATCGCCCAGCTGGATTTGATCATTACAGATTTGCAGGATAAGGTTGCTCATCTAAACAAGGTAGCAGAGGTCTTAATCAATCTCAACAACTTAGACCCAGAAAATAGAAGACTGGCAAAATATGACTATGCCAAGATGAACCTGACTTCAGCTATCAAACTGGAGCAGGTGGAGAAAGAAATCGAAGAAAATCAAAAATTTATGACTAAATGGATAGATGATTACGAATATAAGGTTAGGAGATTAGAGAATTTTATCAATATACTTGATAATACAAGAAATCAAAATGTTACCAAATTAGAACGGGAAACAAAATCAGTATAGTTATTTGAGATACCATGGAAAAATTATAAGGCTGATAGTATTAATATCACTATCAGCCTTACAGGTTATTTAATGTTTAAGTAGCACTCCAATATCAAGATAAACTAAACAGCATCTAGTTCCTTCAAATAATTTTCTATCTTCATCAGCATTAAAGGATTGTTATAAATCTTGCATAGCTCTCTTGCTTCTATATAATAATTTTTGACTTGTTCTTTGTCTAGAAATTTGGCTCCAGCATTTCCTACAAGAATAAGTAGGGGAGCTAGTTGGTAGCTTGTCTGTCTTTGTTTACAGAGTTCAATCGTCTCAAGAGCTTCTTGGATGGCTTCGTTATATTTTTCCTTTGACACTAGGTAGTGCGCGTAGTTGTAACGAACTCTGATGTAGCCAAATAAAAACTCTTGATGCTCAAAATTTTTTGTCTGATATAACTCCATTAAATGAGAGTAGTTTGCCTCATATTCTTGTTCACGACCCACTAAGGAATAGAAATTAGATAGAGTATTCAATGCCTTTAAATAAATCAGAGTATTTGAGGAGACTTTTAATAATAAATTTTCCAATGAAGAAATAGCCTCACACTTACTGTCATATTGATAGAAGTCAATAATAGCTTTAATCCATTCAAGGTAAGTTCGGTCTTCTAGTGTTAGAAAAGTACTTCGTTCAATCTCTATTCGATAAATATATTCCAAATCGTCATAATTTCTGTCATCTAATAGTCGAGCAGATAACTGCTTGAAATTAGAGAGGTTAGATTTAATTTCAATTTGTTCATTAAAAAAATAATCTAATGGTACTTCAAGTCGTTGTGAGAGTTTGAACAAAAGGTCTGCGGAGGGAATGAAATGCCCTCTCTCAATTTTACTAATCTGGCTTTGTTCACAAATTCCTTCTGCAAGAGTTTGTTGGGAGAGTCTCAACTCTTTTCTTTTCAATCTGAATTTTTCTGCGAGTGTATTCATTAAAGATAATAAACCTTCCTATTTGCTTAATTTCATTATAAAATTTTTAGTTCAAAATAGCAAGTTAAAGGAATGAATAATTCTTTATGGTAATAAAAAAAAAAAAAAGTTCAAAATGTAATAAAAATGATTGACTAAATAATATATATGTGTTAGAATAAAAACAAGGAAACAGAAAGGGGTTTCATTGCATGAGAAAAAAACGTGGAATTAAAAAATTAGTTACATTTGCATTACTAGGTGTTTTTATGTTTAGTAATACAATTCCTTACCAACAGTTTATTCAGAAGAATAAACAATTGGAGATTCGAGTGCAATCACAAAAGAAGTCCAATGGTCTTGATGTTGGGAAGGCTGATTAATTATTTGGGATAGGAGTGCATACATTTTTACATATTAGGAGGGATTATAATGAATAATATTGTTGGTTTATATACTACTATTGATGATATCGGAAATCATGAGCGTCACTACACAAAAATTGGTGATTTCCAAAAAGGAAACAATCCTTGTATTGTAAGGTATGTCTCAGGCAGTGATGCAACTGTGAGATATCAAGATGAGGTTTATTCGCTTGAAGCAGGGATGATTCTTGGTGCGGATGCCCTAGTTGATACAAATAATTCATTTGTTGAGATTACTGACTCATATGAAAATATTTATAGACTTGCACCTGAAAGTCAATTCTGTTTAGAAATGACAGTTAAGGGAGTAATTCCAGTTCATTTTGGACATGTTCATGTTATTCCTTCTTATCAGACAATTGAAGCAGGAGCTAAATATAGAACAAGTTGTTATACAGGTCATAATCAAGTTACTATTGAAATGGTTGCGAATAATATAGATGTATATTATTCATATGATAAACCCGTTGAAGTATTTGAGTTTGATGAGTTAGGAAATAAATTTACTTTGTTTACTTTGGCACCGTATCAGAAATGTATTCTTCAAGACCAAGGTGGTAGTATGCGAGATAGATACCATGTTTTAGAACAATCTAACTTGGAAAATAGTGAAGTCATAAGATTGTATGAAACTTATTGTATGCCATTTAATTGGAGATTACAAGCTGAAGAGGTGCAACTAAGTGCACAAGCTAATTAGTATTGTGTTGTTGTATTCTGGCTAAACGCTTAGAAATTAAAGTATGCACTTATATAATTTGGGCTAGAGTTTATTCTAGCCTAAAATTTTATTAAAAGGTAGTTTGAACATGGAAAAAATATTTAACTATTTAAATTTATATCTAAAAAGTTTGAATTTTGTGTGGAAAACATCAAAGTCTATAATGTTGTGGATGATTTTAATGGTTCCTATACAATCTATTCTTCCTTCTATCAGTATTTTTATTACTAACATAGTTGTCAATAAAATATCCTCTTTGAATTCCATAAATCTTACTATGCTTATTGCGGTTTGGGGGGTATCTTTCTTTCTTAACAATCTAATATCCCCACTGCTCGTGATGATACAAGGTCGCATGACTGATTTATTGACGTATCAATTAAATACGGAGTTGATGCGTAAATCAGAGAGATTACAGAATATTAGTTATTTTGAAGATAGCGAATTCTATAACGATATACAGTTGCTTAGTTCAGAAGCAAGTTGGCGTCCAGTAAATTTATTAGTATTTGGAACTAGCCTTATCTCCAATGCAATTGTATTTGCTTCTATGCTGTTAATGGTTAGCTCTGTGAATATACTAGTAAGTTTACTACTGTTTGTTGTATTGATTCCACAAGGTATCATAGCTTATAGAATCCAGCAACAGGCATTTGAAACACTTGTGTCTAATAGTGAAGAATCTCGTAAGTTAGATTATTATAGTCAGGTTCTTTTGAGTAACAATCACATTAAAGATATTCGGCTTTATAATTTATATTTCTTTTTTATTACAAAATATACAGATGTATTTACATCAATAACTGACAAGCTCCAAGTTGATCGGAGAAAAAAATTTACCAATTCAGCTTTATTTATAACTCTTAATAGTATCGTCATAATTTTAATGTTTGGATATGTTATTATTCAAATCAAAAAAGGTGTTTTAGATTTAGGTGTTATTTTTGTGTTTTCTACTAGTATTATCTACTCAATAAATAGTATGGCTAGACTTGTAGAAGATAGTTCACTCCTCTATGACACTCTCCTCTACATGGAAAACTTTTTTAAGTTTATTGAAATTGAAGATGAGCTAAGTACAGAAGTACCAATTACTAAAACTGAAAATAATTTTGGTGATGATATCATAGAATTTAGAAATGTTAACTTTTCTTATTCAAACAATTCTGATTTGGTATTAAGTAACGTTAGCTTTAAAATAGCTGAGGGAGAGAAAATTGCAATAGTTGGGGAAAATGGAGCTGGAAAAACGACTCTAGTCAAATTGCTATGTGCTTTCTATCCTAACTATTCGGGTGATATAATAGTAAACAATAAGTCACTTAGAGAATATGAATTGACAGATTATAGAAAGCAGATTACTTCAATTTTCCAAGATTTTTCTAAATTTGATATTTCATTAAGAGAGAATGTTGCACTGTCCGATTTATCTAGGATATTTAAAAATGAAGATATAACTAAAGCGCTTGATAAAGGTCGGTTTAATATGAAAGATATGTCATTAGACCAAGTTTTGGGAAGAAAATTTGATGGTGGGAAAGAATTATCTGGCGGGGAGTGGCAGAAAGTTGCACTGTCCAGAGCGTTTTTTTCAAATGCACCAATCTTAATATTAGATGAGCCGACGGCATCAATTGATGCCAAAGCAGAATATGAATTATTTCAAGATTTTCTGCAATTGACACAAGGAAAAACTGTTTTCTATATTACTCACAGACTTGCGAGTGTAAAATTTGCTGATAAAATTTTGGTGTTAAAATCCGGTGTAATTCATTCATTCGGAACTCATAATGAGTTAATGAATAAGGATGAGTATTATAGAAAATTGTATAAAATGCAATCGTCAATGTACGCTGAAGAATAGTTTGAAATATAGGAGCTGATATGGAAGTTCTCCGCATGAAAAATATCGAAAAACAAATTAATTCACGACATATCCTTCAAATACCTGAGTTAATTCTTCATCATGGTGAACGGATAGGCATTGTGGGGAGTAATGGTGTAGGAAAAACAACTTTGCTAAGAATGATTATCCAGGAAGATATTGATTACAAAGGTATGATAACAGTGAATGGAGATATTGCTTATGTTCCTCAAGTTAAGGAGATTAGAGATGGATCAGGAGGAGAGATTTCTTTAAAGTTATTAAAGGAGGCCTTTTCTTCAAGATCCTCTATACTAATTTTAGATGAGCCGACATCTCATTTGGATCAGCATAATGTTCAATGGTTAATTCATAGAATATCGAAATTTGATGGTACAATAATTTTGGTTAGTCACGATCGTTTTTTACTAGACAATATTATAGAAAAAATTGTTTTCATTGAAAGGAGTCAAATAGGAGTTTTCAAAGGAAATTTTACGGAATTTGAAAATGAAAGAAATCAAATAGAAGAGCAATGTTGGAAAAATATTGCTCAATATAACAATGAGGTGGCTAGGTTAACTAAAGAATTAGAAAATAAAAAGATAAGATCAAAAAAAATTAGTAAGAAAAGTTCTAATAGAATCAGCAACTCAGACTGGAAAGCGCGTTCAAAAATGGGGAGCTACGATAGTCAAGAAAAAGCCATGGCCAAATCAGCCAAAGCTATTGAAAAAAGATTAAGTAGATTGACTGCACCTTCCCGACCTTCACCTAAAACACAAATTAAGTTTAAAACAATAAGCTCCACATTAGAGTATTCTTCTAATACAATGATCGAATTAAAAGAAAGCAAGCTAAGTACAAATTTTATAGATCTTTATATACCTCAAATAAAAATGAGGTTTGGAGAAAAATGGTTGTTAACTGGAAGAAATAAATCTGGAAAGACTACATTATTAAAAAGTATAGTAAATCAAGAAATAGATGGATATTTTTCAAAAGGTTTAAAAATTGGGTATTTTAGTCAAGAATTAAATACACTAGACCAAGATAAAACACTCTTTGATAATATATATGAAACAAGTAGTCATAATAAACAATTAATTATAAACTTTCTTGCAATGCTAGATTTAAAATTTGATAAAATATTTGTTCCGTTTGGCAAGCTCTCTGGGGGTGAGCAAGTTAAAGGCCAACTTGCATCAGTCCTTCTGAGCGATTCAAATTTTCTTATTTTAGATGAACCAACAAACTTTCTTGATATTATCTCACTTAATGCACTAGAAAAATTCTTATTAAGTTATCCAGGTTCGATACTTTTGGTTTGTCATGACACATATTTTCAAGAAAGATTACATTTTAAAAAGTTATGCATTCTAAATAACAACTTGCTTCTAGAGGATTACTTTGAAGATTGATTGAGTAAGCTAAATAGGTGAACCATTTTATTTTTTGATAGCTAATCAATATCCATGATGTAAAAAGCAGCGTAAAATCGTTGCTTTTTTCTTTGTACGACTTATCCCGTGAGGTCTCATGGGAGTAAATAAGACGTAGTAACAACTAATCATAAGAAGTACCCTCGCCTATTGTCGTTATCAACTTATTCTTCGTTGAACAACAATGGCTGGGGCAGGCTCTCAGCCGAAGCCATAGTAGTGATGAAATTTCTGTAATGGAAATGGAGCGAAGGACTGAATATTTCAACAGTCAGGGGAGTGACTGTTGAAAGTTTGACACTGGAAATACAGGCTGTCGAACTGAAGTATACCTACTTCACTTGTGTCTGTAAAAGAACGGTCTGATAGAACTGGAGGCGGTCACGTATTGACTAGAAGAAAGTTCGCCAATATAAGATATCCTACAGACACCTAAACAAGAAAGGAATACACACATGTCACAGTTACTAGATAATATCCTATCTCGTTCAAATATGTTGGATGCTTACAATCAAGTTAGAGCTAACAAAGGTTCAGCAGGAATTGACGGCGTAACCATTGACGAAATAGATGACTATCTCCGCAAACACTGGCGTTCAACTAAAGAACTCATAAAGCAGAGGAAGTACAAGCCTCAGCCAGTTTTACGAGTTGAAATTCCCAAAGCTAACGGCGGAGTTCGTCAGCTAGGTATCCCAACGGTTATGGATAGAATGATACAACAAGCTATTGTCCAAGTCATTACTCGATTGTACTGTTAGATTATAATATTTTAGTCTAGTCATAGAGTTCCTTAGTTAACGTGATATTAAGACCATCTTTTCTAAAAACCGGCGGTAAAATAACCTGATTTTTCACTCTTAATAATGAAGACAAAAAATTGAGAGTTTTTATGAAAAAGCGTGCACCTCCGATTCTCCTCTAATACTTCAATCAAGAATAAGAAGGAGGAAAAGTATGGTTTATTTTATACATGTTAATAACATAAAGATCCCTGTTTCTGATCTTGCGTTATGATACATCTTGATTGACATATTCTACCTTCTTATCTAAGAGTTTCCTTGAGATAGCATAGCAAGTTTGTCACTCTACTGAGATCAGAATAGAAGGTTTACTGACCATATTTTAAGCAATAACAGATTCTAGTTCACAATATCAGAAACGTATCCAATTATTAATTTATTCTACTCCATCATAAATTTGTATCACCTAGTTGTTTTTAGGAGATATAGTCTTGGTAGATTTATTAAAAAGTTGTACAACACTAGGTAATTTAATAAACTTTTCTTGATGCATATAGTCATAAATCATCTTGATTTAAGAAACAACTGAATCAAAATGTTGGAATTTATAAGTGTGAATAAAAGTTTTCATACTATATCCCCTTGGTTTTTTTCTTCACTTATGTGAACTCTGTCAGAAAGTCAGGCCAAATCTTATTTAGTTACAAGTAATAGCTAGCTTCTATAGAATGATAATGAAAATTCTAGATTGGATTTGCATAATACTGTTATCAGTAGATCTTCTATCATTGATTTGTTTCACCGGTGTTACAGAATCTAGATTAGTTTTACAAGTAAAAATAGAACGTTTTCTATCCTAACGACGAGCAGTATAAGCAGTTTTTTCCTTTGATTAAATAAAACTAAAATTTAGTATTGTTCAGCTTCAGAGAAGTGCTTGTATGATTGATTTGTGAACATTTTCCTATAATTTTGTAATATTTTTGAGACTATAATATATTAGACAAACATGTCTTTTGTGTTTCACTTTATTTTACAATAAGACTAATTTTTGAAAGTCAGTAATTTTAAATAGTTGATAAAATCTTTGCTCTCAGACGGTTAATAGATATGCTTATGAGAAGTGTTTAATAAATTAATTTTAGTTCAAAATGTCCAGTTTGGACACTTTGAAAGATTTCTTAGTTTTATATATTATACTTTTCTCAGGAGAAAGCTAGATGTACAGACGTTTGAGAGATTTGAGGGAAGATCACGATTTGACCCAAAAACAAATAGCTAAAATACTTTCGTTTACAAACTCAGCTTATGCTAAAATTGAACGGGGTGAGCATGCCTTGACGGCAGATGTATTGGTAACTCTCTCAAACTTTTACGATGTCAGTACAGACTATCTATTGGGATTGACAGATTTTCCTGATAAAATTCGCTTTAGAAAATAATCTCCTCAATTTCATAGAGTGTGAAAATGAGGAGATTTTTTATTTGTTCTTTGACAATTGAATAGTCCAAAATGGTACTTTCCTCATTTGTGGAGCAGATTTGAATGGCTCGCCATGACAAGAGCGATTTTAAAACCATCAATAAAATAGAGCGATACTTTATATGCCATGATACAAATGATATACAATGATACTTCTGACCGTTCAGGCTGCCACCGTAAAAGAGCAGCAAGTGAAATTCTTATGATGACTTCATCAGTCATGCCATGGAGGTGAAAAAATCTAAGAAAGGAAGTAGTAAAATCATGGAAACAGTAAACTATAAAGATTTAGTTGCGATTGGTTTTCCAGAGCACACATCGAGAAATATTATTAGACAAGCAAAAAAAATTGCTGTAAAAAAGTTTGAAGAAGCTAGAAAAAATGATAAGAATGCGGTACAATTAGGATGTTCACCTTTCGATAATAAAAGGTTAGGCATTGCTCCTAAAAATATTGTAGAAAATTTAATTGGTATTTCTTTTTCAGATATAGAAGGTGAGAAAAATGGTTATATCAAAGACAAAGAAATATAAAGGTGTTTACAAAGATTCAAAAGGAAAAATATATTTTCAAATTGAATTAGGAGTTGATCCAATAACTGGGAAAAGAATTCAAAAGAAAGGAAGGAAAAATCAACAGGGACTACCGTTTAATTCTTTTAAGGAAGCATATGAAGAGATACTTCGTTTAAAACATGAATTTGTGAACTCTACTATTAATAATAGTTTTCTAACTTTTAGAGAGTTTATGGAAGAGATTTATTTAAAATATTATCAACAAAAAGTTCAATTTGTAACTTATCAGACCGCTTTACCACATCATCAGTTTTTTATTAAGCAATTTGGTAGTAAAAAATTATCAGATATTAGTACTATTGACTGTGAAAGATTTCGCTTAGCTATTATAGACAAGTATTCTAGTAACTATGCTAAAAATATGTGGTCTAGATTTAAAGCATGTCTGGGCTATGCAGAAAGATTGGGTTATATTGATAGAGTTCCTTTTAAAGGATTAGATAATCCTAGAGGAAAGCACCCTGATACAAAATTTTGGACATTTGATGAATTTAAGAAGGTAATAAACTCTTTTGATATTAGTGAGTATGAGGGACTCCATAATTACATGACGATCTGGTTATATTTTATGACTGGCTTAAGAGTTAGTGAGGGTATTGCTCTTAAATGGGAAGATATTGATTTTGAACGTAAATGGATTCATGTTCATTCGACAATTGAGAAAGACAAAAACGGTGTATGGTATGCTAAACAACAAACAAAGACAGTAGCAGGGAATCGTAAAATTGATTTAGATGATTTTACGATTACAATACTTAAAAAATGGCGAGAAGTTCAAATCAAGAATGATGATGAAGATTATGTAATATCACGTTTTGGTGCCCCCTTGTGTAAGTCTACAATTTCTAGGATAATAAAAAGGCATGCTAAGATTACTGGTGTACCAGAAATTACGGGGAAAGGATTAAGACATAGTCATGCATCTTATCTTATAAATGTGTTACATAAGGATACTTTATATGTTTCATATCGATTAGGACACGCTGATAAGTCAACCACGTTGAATACATATAGTCATTGGTATTATTCAGGTGATTCAACAATTTCAGAAGAGATTACAAACAGTTTAGATAATCTTGGATTATCAATTTACCTACCAAATTCCTGCCAGAGTTGAAAATTGAGGAATTAACCCACTAATACTGGGAGAAAATAGGATTTGCAAATTGTTACTCTTAAATAATAGAGCAACTACATTAGTAGCTTAAAAACATGATAAAACCGCTATTCTTAGGAGTAGCGGTTTTTCTTTTTATATTTCATGGGGTACAAATGGGGCAAACTAATTATATAGTTTATCTAGGAGACAAACAAGTTTTGAATAATAGGCTTTCCATAAAAAATAATACAAGTTTTTACCCTTCAGGATTTATTTTTTTCTGGTATCATCATTCCTATGAACAGTAGAAAAGTAAGTTTTTAATTTATTGATACTCCGGATATTACAATCTCAGTATTAAAGAACTTTATTGAAGGTAATTTTCGAACGGTTTGAGGTAATTTCAATGAAATTTTAATAGATATTTCAATTTTCTTCTTGACTCTGACCCTAGGTAAGGGATTATACTAATAGTAGATAAGAAAGGAGATTATTATGCAAATCAATATGATTCGTTCAGATAAAGTTTATCAGGAGATGCTTGAGCTTCCTTTAGAAAAGAGAGAAGGTCTCTTTCGAGCTAAAATATTAGCACCTTTTGCAATGAAATACCAAACGCAACACATCCCTTTGAAAGCAAAGTACCCTGGAGGATTTGATGCTCTATTCCTACTTGGCTTTATGAATCAGTTGCCCGGAACTCTATCAGAAAAGGATAGACCGGCTATCGACGCTCTGAGCTCTGATCAACTCTGGCAGGATTGTCAAGATACCATCAAGAGGAGTATTGGTCTTTTTGAGCAAGCTGGCTATGACTTAGAGGTTGAGGATTACTATTTTACTATTTTATTGGGCAATCCAGAAAAACCTATGCTACAGCTCAATAAGGGTTACAGCGGAGATGGAGGAATTCCAGGCTACCTCATGCTTAGTTTACTACCAAATGACTATACTTTACCCCGTGTGCAGGCAGCGTTAGCCCATGAGTGCAATCACAATGTCCGCTTCCAATTTGTCAAATGGAACCAGCAGACGACACTAGCAGACTGGGTAGTCAGTGAAGGATTGGCAGAGTCTTTTGCGGCTGAGCTCTATGGTAAGGATCTCATTGGGCCTTGGGTTACTTCAACCAGTCCAGAGCAGTTAGAAGAGATTAAGCCCATCATCTCAAGTCAGCTTCAGCTAACAGGTATGGCGGAAATGGCTCCTTATCTTTACGGTGATGAAATTGCTGAGATTCAAGGTCAAATACCGGTTGGTATGCCTTATGCTGCAGGCTATGCTTATGGCTATCATCTTATACAAGCCTATCTGAAAAAGACTGGCAAGAGCATTATTGAGGCCACAGTAACACCAACAGAAGAGATTTTAGAGGCGACTGAAGACTTTTGGAAATGACACTTTTGTTTGAAAATTTGCCAGAACATGATATAATGTAGGTAATTTCAGGAGGTGATAGTATGCACTATAAAAGAATTGAATTGAAGGTGACAGATCAAGGAATTCATGAGCGCAAGATTTTTCAAGGTGTTAAGATTTTCAGTCGTAGCAAGTTATCTAAAGATCAGAAAAGCATTCTAACACAGAAGCTTTACCTGACTCCGAAGCAAAACATCGTTTACTATCAACGGACAGATGTCAACTATGACCAGAACTGGCAGCATAATAAGGACTATTACGAATTAGCTTATGGTCAGTTGGACAGAGAGACTGTTTTTAAGGTTTGTCAAGATTTTGACGAACTAAGTCCTTTTCTGGAAAATGAGCTACTTGAGAAGCTAAAAGAAAAGCAGTTAACAGGCAAATTTTTTGAAAAATTAGATATATAAAAATCCGGCTGCTTTTATAAGCAGTCGGATTTATTCTAGTGTGATAGTGCTGAAACAATACCTTTACTATCATAGCCTTGGCTACATTTTTAAAAGTTATTTTAGCTGTCTTGAGGAGCTTGATACTGATGTCCTCAAGTCGACCATAGTATATTGCCATCTATTCATCTGATGAGAAGGATTTTATCATCCAGATATTCATAGCTGGGTGGCCGGCGGCGTTAGAAAGTGGTTCTTGTAGTGCTGTAAAACCATAGTGCTGATAGATTGCCACAGCCGTAGCCAGTTCAGTAGAGGTTTCTAGATAAAGCTGTTCATAACCAGCTAGACGGGCTTCCTGGAATATCCGCTTTATCAAACGGCTGGAATAACCTTTGCCACGGCTATTTTTAGTGACATACAGTTTTTGTAATTCAGCAATCTTATCAGACACAGGTGCAAAGCCACCACAGCCAACCAGCTGACCTTCATCTTCCAGAATAAAGTAAGCTGCTCTCTCTTGCTGTTGATAGTAGTCGGCCAAATGATCTAGATGAGAATCAAAGTAGACAGTTCCAGGTTTGTCAAGCCCGAATTCTTCAAGACTAGCTCGAATGAGCTGCGCTACAGCTGGATTATCTCTTACTTCCATTGGCCGTAAGTTCATCATTTGTCCTCCGATAGGATGTATCGACTAATTAAACAATACCTTGTGCAATCATAGCATTTGCTACGTTTTCGAAGGCAGCGATATTTGCTCCTGCAAGGTAGTCGGTACCAAGTCCGTATGTTTCAGCAGTTGTTTTAGCTGTGTTGAAGATGTTGGTCATGATGTCTTTGAGGCGTCCATCAACTTCTTCACGAGTCCATGAAAGGCGAAGGCTGTTTTGGCTCATTTCAAGCGCTGATACAGCTACACCACCAGCGTTAGCAGCTTTGGCAGGTCCGTAAAGGATTCCGTTTTCTTTGTAGACTTTAATCGCATCAAGGTCACTAGGCATGTTAGCACCTTCAGATACACAGATAACGCCTTGAGCAACCAAACGTTTGGCTGCGTCACCGTTGATTTCGTTTTGAGTCGCACATGGAAGAGCGATGTCGTAGTTTCCAGCGTAAGTCCATACAGAACCTTCATGGTAAGTAGCAGTTGCTTTCTCAGCTGCGTACTCAGTCAAACGAGCACGGCGTTTTTCTTTAACATCAACCAAAAGATCGAAGTCAATACCATTTTCGTCGATGACATAACCGTTTGAGTCAGATACAGAGATAACAGTAGCGCCGAGTTCAGTCGCTTTTTGAAGAGCATATTGAGCTACGTTACCAGAACCTGAAATAACCACTTTCTTACCAGCAAAACTGTTACCATTAGCTTTGAGCATTTCTTCAGTATAGTAAACCAAACCATAACCAGTTGCTTCTGGACGAATCAAGCTACCACCAAATCCAAGAGGTTTACCAGTCAAGACACCCGCATCAAATTGGTTAAGACGTTTGTATTGTCCGTAAAGGTAACCAATTTCACGTCCACCAACACCGATATCACCAGCAGGTACGTCAAGAGATGGTCCGATGTATTTTTGCAATTCTGTCATAAAGCTTTGGCAGAAGCGCATCACTTCAGCATCAGTCTTCCCTTTAGGATCGAAGTCTGATCCACCTTTACCTCCACCGATTGGAAGTCCAGTCAAAACGTTTTTAAAGATTTGTTCGAAGCCAAGGAATTTCAAGATCCCTTGATTTACAGTTGGGTGGAAACGAAGTCCGCCTTTATATGGTCCAACAGCTGAGTTGAATTGAACACGGTAACCACGGTTGACTTGGACTTTGCCTTCACGGTCAACCCAAGGAACACGGAAAGAAATTACGCGCTCAGGCTCAGTGATACGTGCCAAGATGTTTTCTTCGATATACTCAGGATGTTTTTCAAATACAGGTTCCAAAGTGCTGAAGAATTCTTCAACCGCCTGGAGAAATTCAGCCTCATGCCCGTTACGAGCTTTCACAGTTGCAAACACGCTTTGGATATAGTCTTTAGCAGATGTCATATCGTTCTCCTTTTGTTGTTATATTTTATTACATGAGCCATTATAGCAGAATTTTTTTTGAGTGTAAAGAAAAAAACAGAAATTTTCTAAAAATTCTTTCAATTTACAAAACCGAACATTTTATATAGAAATTAGTTTCTCAAAGAGAAAATCTTAAAGTATGGTATAATATTAGAAATAAAAGGAATCTGGAGGATCAGAATCATGGTATCAACGAAAACACAAATAGCTGGCTTTGAGTTTGACAATTGCTTGATGAATGCAGCGGGTGTTGCTTGTATGACGATAGAAGAGCTTGAAGGGGTCAAAAACTCAGCAGCGGGTACTTTTGTCACGAAGACAGCGACCTTGGACTTTCGTCAGGGAAATCCTGAACCGCGTTACCAAGATGTTCCACTTGGTTCTATCAACTCTATGGGCTTGCCAAATAACGGCTTAGACTACTATCTGGACTATCTTTTGGACTTGCAGGAAAAGGAGCCAAACCGTACTTTCTTCCTATCTTTAGTTGGCATGTCTCCAGAAGAAACACATACCATCTTGAAAAAAGTTCAAGAGAGCGAGTTTAAAGGACTGACTGAGCTTAATCTCTCTTGCCCAAATGTTCCAGGAAAACCTCAGATTGCCTATGATTTTGAAACAACAGACCGTATCTTGTCAGAGGTATTTTCCTACTTTACCAAACCTCTTGGAATCAAATTGCCACCTTATTTTGATATTGTTCACTTTGATCAAGCGGCAGCTATTTTCAACAAATACCCGCTCAAGTTTGTTAACTGTGTTAACTCTATCGGAAACGGCCTTTATATAGAAGACGAGTCTGTCGTGATTCGTCCTAAGAATGGTTTTGGTGGAATTGGTGGAGAGTATATCAAACCGACTGCTCTAGCGAATGTGCACGCCTTTTACCAACGTTTAAATCCCCAAATACAAATCATCGGAACGGGTGGCGTTCTTACGGGTCGTGATGCCTTTGAACATATCCTCTGCGGTGCGAGTATGGTGCAAGTAGGGACCACTCTTCACAAAGAAGGTATCAGTGCTTTTGAACGCATTACCAATGAACTGAAAGCTATTATGGCGGAAAAAGGGTACGAGAGCCTAGAAGATTTCCGTGGGAAATTGCGCTATATTGATTAAGTTTAATAAAAAATCAGAAGAAAGGAGAGAAGATGCTAGCAATAGAAGAGAGCCAAAACTTGTCTCTATCAAACTTATCTAGCCTGACCTTATTTACAGGTTCGGACCAAGGTCAGTTTGAAGTTATGAAGGATCAGGTGCTGAAACAGATCGGCTATGATCCAGCCGACCTTAATTTTGCCTACTTTGACATGAAAGAAGTAGCCTATAAGGATGTGGAACTGGAGCTAGTCAGTCTCCCTTTCTTTGCAGATGAGAAAGTCGTGATATTAGACCATTTTGTCGATATCACAACAGCCAAGAAACGCTTTTTAGCAGATGATGAACTCAAGTCGTTTGAAGAATACCTTGACAACCCTTCACCAACAACCAAGTTGTTGATTTTTGCTGAAGGAAAGTTAGATAGTAAAAGACGGCTGGTCAAATTGCTCAAACGAGATGCGACTGTATTTGATGCTATTGAACACAAGGAACAAGAACTCCGCCAGTATTTCCAAAAATGGAGTCAGACACAAGGTCTGCAGTTTGTGGGGCAATCCTTTGAAAATCTACTTCTCAAATCTGGTTTTCAATTTAGCGAAATCCAGAAAAATCTCCTTTTTTTACAGTCTTATAAGTCTGACGGCGTGATTGAGGAGAAGGATATTGTCGAGGCTATTCCAAAGACTCTGCAGGACAATATTTTTGATTTGACTCAGTTTATTTTAGCTAAGAAAATTGATCAGGCCCGTGAGTTGGTTAGAGACTTGACCTTGCAAGGGGAAGACGAAATTAAGCTCATAGCTGTCATGTTAGGACAGTTTCGAACTTTTACCCATGTGAAGATTTTATCAGAGACTGGTCAGACAGAATCGCAGATTGCAAGCAGTCTGGGAACTTACTTGGGGCGCAACCCTAATCCTTATCAAATCAAGTTCGCATTAAGAGATTCGAGAGGGATTTCCTTGGCCTTTCTCAAGCGAGCGATTTCTTATTTGATTGAAACAGACTACCAGATTAAGACAGGTGTCTATGAAAAGGGGTACCTGTTTGAAAAGGCACTTTTGCAGATCGCGGCAGAAGCAAATTGAGCAAAAAACTTGAAAAAAGAGGATGATTGCGTTATCATTTTCTTATAGAAAGAAAAAGAGGTATTACAGATGGCTATTATCTTACCAGACCTTCCATACGCGTATGACGCATTGGAACCATACATCGATGCTGAAACAATGCACTTGCACCATGACAAGCATCATCAAGCCTACGTTAACAATGCGAATGCTGCTCTTGAAAAACACCCTGAAATCGGTGAAGACCTTGAAGCTTTGCTTGCTGATGTAGAATCTATCCCAGCTGATATCCGCCAAGCGCTTATCAACAACGGTGGTGGACACTTGAACCACGCTCTTTTCTGGGAATTGATGACTCCTGAAAAGACTGCTCCTTCAGCAGAACTTGCAGCAGCAATCGATGCAACATTTGGTTCATTTGAAGAGTTCCAAGCAGCCTTTACAGCAGCAGCTACAACTCGCTTTGGTTCTGGCTGGGCATGGTTGGTTGTCAACAAAGAAGGGAAGCTTGAAGTGACTTCAACAGCAAACCAAGATACACCAATCTCAGAAGGTAAAAAACCAATCTTGGGCTTGGACGTTTGGGAACATGCTTACTACGTGAAATACCGCAACGTGCGTCCTGACTACATCAAAGCTTTCTTCTCAGTGATTAACTGGAACAAAGTAGACGAGCTTTACGCAGCAGCTAAATAATAAAATATGGAGGGAAGAATTGTTCTTCTCTTTTTAAGGTTATAAAGCAGAAGTCTGACAGAATCGTCAGACTTTTTTCATTTTCAAGATATTCGTGCCAACTTGTAGAAAATATGGTAAAATAGAGTGTTAAGTAATCGTGGAAAAGGAATACTATGCGTAAAGAAATTGCACCTGAATTATACAACTATAACAAGTTTCCTGGCCCAGAATTTCATGTAAATGGGGATAAGGTTGAGACTGAAGGGATTGCTTTTACCTTGGTTGAAAATATCAAGGATGCCTTCGATGTGACAGTCTTTAATCAACGCTTTTCAGAAGTGTTGACCAAGTTTGATTATGTCGTGGGGGACTGGAGTAATGAACAGCTCCGCCTACGTGGTTTTTACAAAGACGATCGAACAGAGGAAAAAATTGAAAAAATCAGTCGTTTACAGGACTATCTTTTGGAGCACTGTAGTTATGGTTGTGCCTATTTTGTTCTAGAAAATCAAGCACCTAAGCGTGCGTCATTTGACAAGAAAATGCGTAAAAAGGAAGAGGAAAACCTTCCTAGAAGAGGAAAGAAAACTTCGCAAAACAAGAGAAAGCCACATGCGGATAAGAGAAATAGACGTCGTCATAAGGACCAAAAGTCTCAGAAAGAGGACAAGGGACAGCGCCATTTTGTCATTCGTCAGAAATAGATAGAGAATAAGGAGAAGAGATGAAACCGTCTATTTATAGTTTAACACGTCAAGCCATGCAAGAATGGGTATTAGAACAAGGAGAAAAGAAATTCCGAGCAGATCAAATCTGGGAATGGCTCTACCGTAAACGTGTCCAGTCCTTTGAAGAAATGACCAACCTTTCCAAGGGTTTGATTGCCAAGCTCAATGAGCAGTTTGTCGTAAATCCATTGAAACAGCGGATCTTACAAGAGTCAGCTGACGGTACTGTTAAGTATCTTTTTGAGTTGCCAGATGGCATGTTGATTGAGACAGTACTCATGCGTCAACACTACGGTTTGTCAGTCTGTGTGACCACTCAGGTTGGATGTAATATTGGTTGTACCTTCTGTGCATCAGGCTTGATCAAGAAGCAACGTGACCTCAATAACGGGGAAATCGTAGCGCAGATCATGCTAGTTCAGAAATACTTTGATGAACGTGGCCAGGATGAACGTGTCAGCCATATCGTTGTTATGGGAATTGGTGAACCATTTGATAATTACAACAATGTTTTGAATTTTGTCCGTACTATCAATGATGACAAGGGGATGGCTATTGGTGCTCGTCACATCACAGTTTCAACTTCAGGTTTGGCCCATAAAATTCGTGACTTTGCTAATGAAGGCGTACAGGTTAATCTGGCTGTTTCCCTTCACGCACCAAACAATGATCTTCGTTCAAGTATCATGAAAATTAACCGTGCCTTTCCGATTGAAAAACTCTTCGCAGCGATTGAGTACTATATCGAAACAACCAATCGCCGTGTGACCTTTGAATACATCATGCTCAATGAAGTCAACGACGGTGTTGAACAAGCCTTGGAGCTGGCGGAATTGCTCAAGAACATCAAGAAATTGTCTTATGTAAACTTGATTCCCTATAACCCAGTTAGTGAACATGACCAATATAGCCGTAGTCCTAAAGAGCGCGTGATGGCCTTCTACGATAGCCTCAAGAAAAAAGGGGTCAACTGTGTTGTCCGTCAAGAGCACGGTACAGATATTGATGCAGCTTGTGGACAATTGCGTTCTAATACAATGAAACGTGACCGCCAGAAGGCAGTCGCAGCGGTAAATCCATAAAATGACTAGAAAAAGAGAATTAATCTTGAGATTGGGAGTGACTATTTACAGTCTATGCATTGTCTGTTTTTGTTTTACTCCCCAGCCTCAACTTCCTACAGGAGTGGAAACTCCAGGTATTCAAACTTTTGGACGCCTGGTTTTTCTTTTAACTCCCTTAAACTCCCTTTGGAATCTGGGTGAAGTGACTAGTTTGGGACAAGTCCTTTGGATCTTTTTGCAGAATATTTTAAATGTCTTCTTGCTCTTCCCTCTGGTCTTTCAACTGATCTATCTCTGTCCAAATTTACGGCAAACGAAAAAAATCATCCTTCTCAGCTTTCTACTGAGCCTAGGAATCGAGTGTACGCAGCTGGTCTTAGACTTTTTCTTTGATTTTAATCGGGTCTTTGAGATTGATGATTTGTGGACCAATACCTTGGGTGGTTATCTGGCTTGGCTCCTCTATAAAGGACTACATAAAAACAAGATAAGGAATTAGAATGAGTATTTTAGAAGTTAAAAATTTGAGTCACGGTTTTGGTGACCGTGCAATTTTTGAAGATGTCTCCTTCCGTCTCCTCAAGGGAGAACACATCGGTCTTGTCGGTGCCAACGGTGAAGGAAAATCAACCTTTATGAGTATCGTGACTGGTAAAATGCTACCAGATGAAGGGAAGGTGGAATGGTCTAAATATGTGACTGCTGGCTATCTAGACCAGCACGCTGTACTAAAAGAAGGCCAAACTGTACGTGATGTTTTGCGTACAGCCTTTGATGAGCTTTTTAAAGCAGAAACTCGTATCAATGACCTCTACATGGAAATGGCAGAAGAAGGAGCAGATATCGACGCGCTGATGGAAGAAGTCGGGGAGCTCCAAGATCGTTTGGAGAGTCGTGATTTTTATACTTTAGATGCCAAGATTGATGAGGTAGCGCGTGCCCTCGGTGTCATGGACTATGGTATGGATACAGACGTAACAGCCTTGTCAGGTGGACAAAGAACAAAGGTACTTTTAGCTAAACTCCTCCTTGAAAAGCCAGATATCTTGCTCTTGGACGAGCCAACCAACTACTTGGATGCTGAACATATTGACTGGCTCAAGCGTTATCTCCAAAACTATGAGAATGCTTTTGTCCTTATTTCACATGATATTCCTTTCCTCAACGACGTGATCAATATTGTCTACCATGTGGAGAATCAACAATTGACTCGCTATTCTGGAGACTACTACCAGTTCCAAGAAGTCTATGCTATGAAGAAATCTCAGCTGGAGGCAGCCTACGAACGTCAGCAGAAAGAGATTGCTGACCTTAAGGACTTTGTTGCGCGAAATAAAGCGCGAGTTGCAACACGAAACATGGCCATGTCCCGTCAAAAGAAATTGGATAAGATGGACATTATCGAACTTCAAAGCGAGAAGCCAAAACCATCCTTTGATTTCAAACCAGCTCGTACGCCTGGGCGCTTTATCTTCCAAGCCAAGGACTTGCAGATTGGTTATGACCGTCCACTTACCAAACCCTTAAACCTCACATTTGAACGCAATCAAAAGGTTGCCATTATCGGGGCAAATGGTATTGGGAAAACAACCCTCTTGAAGTCTCTCTTGGGAATTATTCCACCAATCGCTGGAGAAGTTGAACGTGGTGACTATCTTGAACTTGGTTACTTTGAACAAGAAGTAGAAGGTGGTAATCGCCAAACACCGCTTGAAGCTGTATGGAATGCCTTTCCTGCACTCAATCAGGCAGAAGTTCGTGCAGCCCTTGCTCGTTGTGGTTTGACGACTAAGCACATCGAAAGTCAGATTCAGGTCTTATCAGGTGGGGAACAGGCCAAGGTGCGTTTCTGTCTCTTGATGAATCGTGAAAACAACGTCTTAGTGCTGGACGAGCCAACCAACCATTTGGATGTGGATGCCAAGGATGAACTCAAACGCGCTCTCAAAGAATACAAGGGATCTATCCTTATGGTTTGCCACGAACCAGACTTCTATGAAGGCTGGATGGACCAAATCTGGGATTTTAATGAGCTAACATAAATAGTTATAAAAAAGCCAAGTCGATGAGACTTGGATTTTTGACTAATTTAGTTGCTTAAGACTATCTTTTTCCAAGTAACTCTTACCATTTTCAACAACCATAGTGATGGTGACGTCGGTATATTTACCGTCAGATAAAGTGCTAAAAGTGAATTTATAGATACCATCTGATAGAGTTCCGACTGGAAGTGATGTTAATTTATCTTTTAAGTAGTCTACACGATTATCATTTTTATAATTTTGTCTATCCTCGATTATACTGAAATTTAAGTACTTGAAAGAAATAATTAGAGATTTATTGTTGATATGTTTGTTAATATCGATATTGTAAAATCCTGCAATATCTGTATCTCTATTTTCTCTATTTTTTACAGCCTCTTTAATAAGAATACTATCAAATTTTCTTTTGTCAGCTGGTGTAATCTCGACAGAATTATTCTCTAGTAATTTGAAACCAACTGCCTCATTAAGTTTAGTCACTATATCATCTTTTAGTTTTAGATCTCTTATTCTTTCTTCGTAGACCTTTAAGACAAATTCAAATTGTTCAAGTGTAACTTTATCAAATAACTCCCTTTCCGCATCGTTTTCAAGATAGGAACGAATTTCTTCCTTGGCCTTTTCATCTAATGTTGTCACGTGTGTTCCATTATGAACATCAGAAACATAAATATAATCGATAAAATTTTCTCCGTTCGATAAAGTCTCTTTATAAAATAAAGTAGTAAGAGTTCCGTTATAAGGCTCATTTAAATGTTCTTTCTTATATACTTCGACTTTTCCTTTTAAGCCAAAGTCTTTAAAGTCTTGTACATATTGAACAGTCGAGCCCCATAACGAAACTTTGCTATTGTTGACTAACAATAAATTACATAACAAAAAGACTATAGTTCCAAAAACAAAACTTGATTTGTTAGAAGACTTGTTATCTTGATTGAGCTTCGTTTTTTGAAAGTTTCCAATAAAGAAGATAATAGAGTATAGGAGACTAACGGTAAACAACATTAGGTAATTATAAATATAATTGATTGACCACAAACTTAGATATACTATATTTGATAATTGTAAGCAGACTCCTATAGTCGCTAGAATTACTTGTATATTACTAGTCTTTTGGACTAGCTGATTATCTTTAAAGCTTGATTTTAATTTCAGAGGATCTCTGAAGGCAAAAAAATTACCTAAAAGGATTAAAGCTATTGCTAAAAAGAATACAGGCGGTAGAATGACAATAGCATAACCTGATGAATAGAAGGGAGCAAAAAAAACGAGATTATAGAGTAAATATCCTAATAAGACCAAGCAAAGTCGTATCAAGCTTATTTTATATGGTTTCATAGGAGAACCTCTTTATTACTGTTAACTGTATTATATCATAACTGGAGAAGAAAATAGAGCGCTTATATGGAAAGATCAATTAAAAAAGATAGGCCCTATGACCTATCTTTTTTAATAGTTTAGATAGCTTTCAACTTCAGATTTCTCAATTTCTTTACCGTAGTGGCAAATCGGACAAGAAACGAAGTAACTTTTACCATAAGGAAAAAGTGGAATCCAGTAAAGGGTGAACTTGCGTCCAGTTTCTACAATTTCCCAATTGTCGACATTGTTACAGTGACCACATTCGATCGCAGTTTGCGTATGTCCCAAATCTTTCTGATAACCTTTAGAACCCCAAAATAAAATCATGTCATCGTCTCCTTATCTGTTGATGGCTTATTTTTTGCTGAAGTCGTAGTCCTTGACCACTTCGATACTGTCAATGGTGATAGCAGACGTTGGTTTATCTTTCTCATCTTTTTCAGCCTTGGCAATCTTGTCGACAATATCCATGCCATCGATGACTTGACCAAAGACAGGGTGTTTGCCGTCTAGACTTGGATTTCCACCCTCTTTATAGGCTTCGATGATTTTCTTTGGATACTTGCTTGTAGGGAGTTTAGCAGAAATATCTGTTGAATTTTGGTTGATGAAGAATTGGCTACCGTTGGTGTTTGGTTGACCAGTATTAGCCATAGCAAGGGCTCCTCGGATATTGTATAGGTAAGGAGAGATTTCATTTTTGAAACCAGTTCCCTTGTCCTTTGTTTTATCCTTATCATGCCAGATAGATTGGCCCCCTGTACCATCTCCCTTAGGATCTCCAGTTTGGACCATAAAGCCATCAATGACACGGTGGAAGGTGATGCCGTTATAATAGCCTTCCTTAGCGTGAGTGAGGAAGTTTTCAACTGCTAGTGGTGCTAGTTTTGGAAAGAGTTTGATGCGGATATCGCCTTGATTTGTGTGTAAAATGACCTCAGCTTCGTCTTCAGCAACTTCCTTAGAAAGTTGAGGGAAGTTGGCATTGTCATTGGTCAATGCGTCATTCAAATCTTTGGCAGCCTGAGCAGCTGCTTTTGAGCTTTCTTCAGCTGAGATGCTGGAGTCGACATATTCATCACCACGGAGACCACGTTGGATACTAGTACATCCAGCAAGGGCTACCGTTGATAGTAAAAGAAGGGTTGCTAGTTTTTTCATTGTTAACCTCTCAAAAATTCATTTCTACCATTGTACCTTAAAAGGAGTTTGATTTCAAATGTAAAAGATTTTACTAAAAATTTCTAGTAGTAAAAAAAATTAAAACTCTGTCAAGTTTTTTTCTTGACACCTGTCAAAAATCTGCTATAATAGAACATGTGCTAAATAGCTCAGCTATTTCACCGAAATAAAAAAATAAGAAAAGAGACATTAAAAAATGGCAGTTAAAATCCGTTTGACTCGTATGGGTTCTAAGAAAAAACCTTTCTACCGTATCAACGTAGCAGACTCACGTTCACCACGTGACGGACGTTTCATCGAAACAGTTGGGACTTACAACCCACTTGTTGCTGAAAACCAAGTAACTTTGAAAGAAGACCGCGTTCTTGCATGGTTGGCTGATGGAGCTCAACCTTCAGATACAGTTCGCAACATCCTTTCAAAAGAAGGCGTATTGAAAAAATTCCACGATTCTAAATTCTCAAAATAAGTTTAAAGTAGGTTGACAGATGGATACGATTGAAAATCTCATTATTGCGATTGTGAAACCTTTGATTTCACACCCTGATGCCTTAACTATCAAGATCGAAGACACGCCAGAGTTTTTGGAGTATCACTTGGATCTTGACCAAAGCGATGTCGGTCGTGTTATCGGTCGTAAGGGTCGCACTATCTCAGCGATAAGAACGATTGTCTACTCTGTCCCAACTGAAGACAAGAAAGTAAGAATCGTTATCGATGAAAAATAAAGAAAGCGGGACAGATGTCTCGCTTTTTTGTGGAGGAGAAGATGAAGGATTTAACCTTTAGACAATTACAAGCTTACTTACTCGAACATTATCAGCAATCTCGAACCGAGGAAGGCCTCTTTATCAAGTTAGTGGAGGAAGTGGGAGAAGTAGCCGAGGTCTTGAATGGGCGCTCTGGTCGAAAAGAGGGCATTCAGGACTCAAACGAGGAACTTGCCAAAGAACTAGCTGATATTATTCACTATACGGTTGCAATCGCGGCCATTAACGATATTGACCTAACCAAAACCATTTTTGACAAAGATAAGAAGGCTGCCATTAAGTACCAACATGAACGAGATTTGGAAGGATTTTTGAAGAGAAAGGAGAGTTGATGTCCTCTTTCTCCAACTTGTGAAAATCCCTGGAACGTGATAAAATAAAGGATAGAAATAGATACAGGAGACAAGATGAACTACTTTAATGTTGGAAAAATCGTCAATACGCAGGGTCTACAGGGTGAGATGCGAGTCTTGTCTGTGACGGATTTTGCTGAAGAACGGTTTAAAAAAGGGGCAGAGCTAGCTTTATTTGATGAAAAAGACCAGTTTGTCCAAACAGTGACCATAGCCAGCCACCGTAAACATAAGAATTTTGACATTATCAAATTCAAAGACATGTACCATATCAATGCGATTGAAAAGTACAAGGGTTATAGCCTCAAGGTCGCTGAGGAAGATTTGAACGATTTAGATGATGGTGAATTCTATTATCACGAGATTATCGGTTTGGATGTTTACGAGGGTGACAACTTGATTGGAACTATTAAGGAAATCCTACAACCAGGTGCCAATGATGTCTGGGTGGTCAAGCGAAAAGGCAAGCGTGATTTGCTTTTACCTTACATTCCGCCAGTAGTTCTCAATGTTGATATTCCAAACAAGCGGGTTGATGTGGACATCTTAGAAGGGTTAGATGATGAAGATTGATATTTTAACCCTCTTTCCGGAGATGTTTTCTCCGCTGGAACACTCGATTGTTGGGAAGGCTCGAGAAAAAGGGCTCTTGGATATCCAGTATCATAATTTCAGAGAATATGCTGAAAAGGCCCGTCATGTTGACGATGAACCTTACGGAGGCGGTCAGGGGATGTTGCTAAGGGCTCAACCCATTTTCGATGCCTTTGATGCTATTGAAAAGAAAAATCCCCGTGTCATTCTTCTTGATCCTGCTGGAAAACAGTTCGATCAAGCTTACGCTGAGGATTTGGCTCAGGAAGAGGAACTGATCTTTATCTGTGGTCACTATGAAGGGTATGACGAGCGCATCAAAACCTTGGTAACCGATGAAATTTCCCTAGGAGACTATGTTTTGACTGGTGGTGAGCTGGCAGCTATGACCATGATCGATGCGACTGTTCGCCTAATTCCTGAAGTGATTGGTAAGGAGTCCAGTCACCAGGATGATAGCTTTTCTTCAGGTCTTCTCGAATATCCTCAGTATACACGCCCTTATGACTATCGTGGCATGGTGGTTCCAGATGTGCTCATGAGTGGGCACCATGAAAAGATTCGCCAGTGGCGACTGTATGAGAGTCTAAAGAAAACCTACGAGCGCAGACCTGACCTGCTAGAAAACTATCAACTGACAGCCGAAGAAGAAAAGATGCTGGCTGAAATCAAAGAAAACAAAGAATAAAGGAGAACCTTATGCAAGTAATCAAACGTAATGGAGAAATTGCTGAATTTGATCCAGATAAAATTTACCAAGCTGTCCTAAAAGCAGCTCAAACAGTTTATGTTTTGACCGATGACCTGCGTCAAAACCTAGCGCAAGTTACTAAAAAAGTCGTTTTGGACTTGGAAGAAGCAAAAGTAGAACGTGCTACTATCAGCATGATCCAATCAATGGTTGAGCACCGCTTACTTGGAGCTGGTTACATCACAATTGCAGAACACTATATCTCTTATCGTTTGCAACGCGATTTGGAGAGAAGTGGTTATGGCGACCATATCGCCGTTCATCTTCATTTTGAACAAATCCGTTAAGAAAAAGAGTGGGATGCAAAGAACATCTCACTCTTTCTTAAATAGGCTTTTCTGAGCTTTTTGTACAGTTGAGGGAACAAAACGAAGTCGTTTAATATCACTGATACGAATGATTCGAGTTACGTTTTTTGAAAAATTTTTGACGATAATTTGTTGGCGATTAGCATCGTGTTTGACAATATCACCCGTAAAACTTGTCTCGGCAAGTATGACATGAATAGCCGTCTTTTTCTGGATGGCTTGTTCAATCATAGCAGTGAGGGAGTTGTCCTCAATTTGAGGATGATCATCATTCCCATTGAGAAAACCATGTAGTTTATCTAGAACTAGTTTGAATGTCTGTCTCATAGAATCCTCCCTTCTTACATATCCACATTATATAAAATTTTCCTAAAAACCACAAGATTTTTACGAATAGACTATAGAAAGCATATCACATAAAGGAGTTAAAATGGCAGAATTTACATTTGAAATCGAAGAACACTTGCTCACCTTGTCTGAAAATGACAAAGGATGGACAAAAGAACTAAATCGCGTTAGCTTTAATGGAGCACCAGCAAAGTTTGATATTCGTTCTTGGAGTCCTGACCATACCAAAATGGGCAAAGGAATCACGCTTTCCAATGAAGAATTTCAGGTAATGGTCGATGCCTTTAAAGGGGGACAATAAAAAGAATCTTGAGTGCAACTCAAGATTCTTTTTTTAGGACACAATATAGTCACAGAGAGAAGTCTTAGACAATTGAATGAAAGTCTCTCTATACTCTTCAGGTGGAATTGGATTATCTTTACGAATCCAGACTTCAATGAAAGAGATTGCCATGGTCGTAATGATATAAGCGATGTCCTCTTTATTAAAATTATATTTCAGTTGGTAATTGACATTCTTTAGTACCCACTCTGAGTATATTCCACGCAGAAATTCCTTCCAACATGGGTCGACTTGTGTGGTATACAAGGTGCTAATAACTTCCCTTTTTTCGTATATGAGAGGAAGTATATGGTCTGCTAAAAAGCTGATAGGATCTCCATCATTGCTAGGGCAGTACTTATTAAAGACGTTAAAAATGTGCTGATTGGTCTCTTCGTGAATGTATTCGATAATATCTTCAAAGTTGTTAAAATGCTTTTGATAAATCGCTTGTCGTGAAATACCAGCTTCAGCAGCAATTTCAGTCATTGTAAAGGAACTACGCTGAGGATTTTTCTTAGCTAGTGTGATGAGAGCTCTAATGATTAGCTCACGAGTATTCTTTGCCATAGAATTACCTTTCTACTTATAATTATTTACAGTTATTTTTGAATGAAGAAAAATCAGAATGTTCAAGTTAATATAAACAATCAATGAACATTAAATTTTCTGAATCTTTTAGGTAGCTCTATTGTATCACAAATAATTTATAAAATATAGCTCAATCATTGAAAATGCGTTTTCTGAAAAGTATACAATTGCTAAGCATCCAAAATCAATGGAAGCTTATTTGGTTTGAATCAATTAGAATACTTTTCTACTTTGCATATTGTGAATAGCTATAATTTGAAGAATAAAACGATTAATATTCATACTGGTATAAGAATAGTCAAGTAGCTAAATAGTGTACAGTTGATTCTTAGAAAGGAAATAGTCCAGAACATTTGTTCTGGACTATTTTTTATCTTGAAAAATAAGTAAGGCTTTTCAATCGCTCGAGTAGGGGACGACTAATGAAACTAATGGCAATAATCTTACCAAGATCAGGGAGGATAAAGGGAAGGACACCGACAGCTAGTGCCTTATCGAATGGCATCCCGGCAAGGAAGTGGAGGCTGAGAATACCTCCGACAAAGACGAGTGAATCACCCAGGAGGTTGGCTAGGAAAATGCGGATATAGCCACTATTTTGATGGATGAGATAAGATGTAAGTCCAGCATAGACAAGGTCGAACCAAAGATAACCTGCACTTGGGCCGACTAAAACGTGAAATCCAGCTCCTCCCCCTGCAAAAACAGGTAAACCAATGGCACCCAGCAAGAGATAGAGAGCTACAGATAGAACAGCTTCTCTGGGTCTAAAAACAGTAGCAATCAGACCGATCGCAAAGTTTTGCAGAGTGAAGGGGACAGGACCGATAGGGAGACTGATTTGTGCCAATACAGCGATGAGAGCAGCGCCGATAGCAGGAATGGCATAGATATGAGCTTTTTTCAAAACTGTTAACCTCTTTTCAAAATTATAGTAACTATTATACTAATTTAGAAAGAAAAGTCAACCAGTTTCTAAATTAAAGGTAACAATTTTGTAACGGCCGATTTTGCAAGTAAAAAGAGACCTCAAGAGGTCTCTTGCGATAATTAGCGCATGGTCACAAATTCTTCTGAAGCGGTTGGGTGGATAGCTACTGTAGCATCAAAGTCCGCCTTGGTTGCCCCCATCTTAATAGCAACAGCGAATCCTTGAATCATCTCATCCACTCCGTAACCAAGTCCGTGAAGTCCAACAACTTTTTCATCAGCACCTGCGGTGATGAGTTTGAAGCGAGACTCTTGACGATGGTTTGTAACGGCTGAGTACATAGATGCAAAGCTTGACTTGTAGACTTTGATGTTATCTTGGCCGTATTCTTTGATAGCTTGATCTTCAGTTAAACCGACTGTTCCGATTGCTGGGTGGGAGAAGACAACAGTAGGGATAGTCGTGTAGTCCATCTTAGCATTTGTTTTCCCGTTGAAGATGCGTTCAGATAGGGTGCGTCCTGCCTTGATGGCTACTGGGGTCAGTTCCTTCTCACCAGTAACGTCTCCAAGGGCGTAGATGCCATCTACAACTGTATTTTGATACTCATCCACTTGGATAAATCCACGTTGGTTGAGTGTGACGCCAGCCTTTTCTAACTCCAGACCGTCTACATTTGGACGGCGACCGGTAGCCCAGATAACTTGTCTTGCAGTGTGACTAGAACCGTCTTCAAAATGAATCGTAATACCTTGCTCCGTTTCTTCGAGCTTGACGGGTACCTTATGTGTGTGCAAAGGTAGACCTGTTTTTTCCATTTCATTGACAAGTCCTTCAACGATGTAACTGTCAAAACCACGCAAGGGACGATCGCGACGGACAAACAAATCCGTTTTTACTCCTAGTGCGTGGAGAACACCTGCTAATTCAACGGCGATATAACCAGCTCCAAGAATCGCAACGGAGTCAGGAAGCTGCTCCCAGGCAAAGACATCGTCTGAGCTACCACCGAGTTCAGCTCCAGGAATAGTTGGGATGCTTGGACGAGCGCCAGTCGCAATCACGATATGCTTGGCACGAATCAATTCACCATTGACGCTGACCGTATGAGCATCAACGAAATGAGCACGACCTTCAATCAAATCAACACCGTTGCGCTTGAAACTTCCATCATAAGACGAGCGAGCACGGTCGATGTAGGCTTCACGGTTTTGACGAAGTTTAGCAAAATCAAATTGAACATCTGAACTTGTAAAACCATATTCAGGGCCGTAGTGGTGGAAGCTTTCAGCGATTTGAGCTCCATACCACATGATTTTCTTAGGAACACAGCCGACATTGACGCAGGTTCCACCTAATTTTTTCTCCTCGATAACAGCTGCTTTAGCACCGTGTTCGCCAGCGCGGTTCATAGTGGCAATGCCACCGCTCCCTCCACCGATGGCGATGATATCATATTCTCTCATAGAAAACTCCTTATAGCTTTGATAGTCATATTCTATCGTTTTTATTTTTTGAATGCAAAAATCTGCTACGATAAAAAAATTATAAAAACGCTTGCCAAATTCAAAAAGATATTGTATTATATATCTAGCACAATAATCCAATAAACGAATACCGAACGAAATAATGATCCTGAATTGTCATTGTTTCCATCTGAACTGTCATTGTTTGGTCTCGGTATTTCTGATATAATGGTTTTTGTAAGGCAAAAGAATAAAGGAGCTTAAAAATGAAAAGAAATAAGAAGGCAAAAAAATGGCAATTATACACAGCGATTGGTGTTGCCAGTGCTATTGTTATCGGTGCTGCGGGGATTTTGATTTTTAGACAACCTTCCCAGTCAGCAGTCAAGGAGGAAACCTCTCATATCGTTACTGCTAAGGAAGGTTCTGTTGCTTCATCGGTTCTCCTGTCAGGTACGGTTACAGCAAAAAATGAACAATACGTTTATTTTGATGCTAGTAAGGGAGATTTAGATGAAATTCTCGTTTCGGTCGGGGACAAGGTCGAAGAAGGGCAAGCGTTGGTCAAATACAGCAGTGCAGATGCTCAAGCTGCCTATGATGCAGCCAATCGTGCAGTTGCAAAGGCAGACCGTCATATCGAGGAGTTAAACAAAGCTCGTGAGAATGCATCAGCTACACCAGCTTCTCCACAGGTTCCAACAGAAGCTGGACTCCCAGAACAAGCGCAAGCAGCGACTTCTTCCGTATCTTCTATTGATTCTCAAATCAGTGATGCCAAGGATAATCGTGCAGATGCTGTGGCTCAGCTCAACAAGGCTCAAGCTCAGCTAGATGCTGCAACTGTCCTCAGTACACTAGAAGGGACTGTAGTTGAAGTTAATCGTAATGTTTCCAAATCTCCAACAGGTAATAGCCAAGTGGTAGTACATGTCGTAAGTAATGAAAACTTGCAGGTCAAAGGGGAGTTGTCTGAATACAACCTTGCTAACCTTTCTGTAGGCCAAGAAGTTACCTTTACTTCGAAGGTTTACCAAGATAAAAGCTGGACAGGAAAAATCAGCTATATTTCTGATTATCCTAAAAACAATGGAGAAGCAGCAAATGCAGCCCTTGGAGGAAATACTGGATCTAAGTACCCTTATACTGTTGATGTGACTAGCGATATCGGTGAGTTGAAACAAGGCTTCTCTGTCAGTGTGGAAGTCAAAAATAAGAGTAAGGCCATCCTTGTTCCTTTGACAAGTGTCATTACTGAAAATGACAAAAATTATGTCTGGCTTGTAGACGACAAGAAAAAAGCGAAGAAGGTAGAAGTTACATTGGGGAATGCCGACGCAGACAACCAAGAAATTACTTCAGGTGTGACAGACGGAGCCAAGGTCATCAGTAATCCAACATCTTCCTTGGAAGAAGGAAAAGAGGTGAAGGCTGATGAAGAAACTAATTAGTCTCAAAAATATCTGTAGGAGTTATCGAAATGGTGACCAAGAACTGCAGGTCCTTAAAAATATCAATCTAGAAGTTCATGAAGGTGAGTTTGTTGCCATTATGGGACCATCTGGTTCTGGTAAGTCTACATTGATGAATACCATCGGAATGTTGGATACACCAACTAGTGGAGAGTACTACCTTGAAGGTCAAGAAGTGGCTGGTCTTGGAGAGAAACAACTGGCCAAGGTTCGTAACCAGCAAATCGGATTTGTCTTTCAGCAGTTCTTTCTCTTGTCTAAGCTCAATGCGCTTCAAAACGTTGAATTGCCCTTGATTTACGCTGGTGTTTCGGCTTCAAAACGTCGGAAATTGGCTGAGGAATTTCTGGAAAAGGTTGAGCTGACGGAGCGCAGTCATCATTTGCCGTCTGAGTTATCAGGTGGTCAAAAGCAACGTGTAGCGATTGCCCGTGCCTTGGTAAATAATCCTTCTATCATCCTAGCTGACGAACCGACAGGAGCTTTGGATACCAAGACGGGAAATCAAATCATGCAGTTGTTGGTGGAGTTAAACAAGGAAGGGAAAACCATTATCATGGTCACGCATGAACCTGAGATTGCTGCCTATGCCAAACGCCAAATTGTCATTCGTGATGGCGTCATCTCGTCTGACAGTGCTCAGGTAGAAAAGGAGGAAAACTAGATGCAGAATCTGAAATTTGCCTTTTCATCCATCATGGCCCACAAGATGCGTTCCTTCCTCACCATGATTGGGATTATCATCGGAGTTTCGTCTGTCGTTGTCATTATGGCTCTGGGGGACTCCATGTCTCGTCAGGTCAATAAAAACATGACCAAATCACAGAAGGATATCCATGTCTTTTTCTCCCCTATCAAAAGCAAGGACGGCTCCTTTACGCAGAAACAATCCGCTTTGACAGTCAGCGGGAAAGAAGAGGATGTTCATGTTGAACCACCAAAACCACTAGAATCCTGGGTCAAGGAAGCTGCCAAACTCAAAGGAGTAGACAGTTACTATGTCACCAACTCGACCAACGTCACCCTATCTTATAAGGATAAGAAGGTTGAACGCGCGACTCTAACAGGCGGAAATAGTACCTACATGAACGCAGTTGAAAATGAAATCGTTGCGGGTAGAAGTCTAAGACCGCAAGACTACAAGGAATTTGCTAGTGTGATTTTGCTGGATGAAGAACTAGCCAAGAGTTTGTTTGATAGTCCAGAAGCTGCGGTTAATCAAATCATCTCTGTTAATGAATTTAGTTACCGTGTGATTGGCGTTTATACCAGCAATGAAGCCAAAACTGCTAAAGCCTTTGGGATTGGTGGTCTTCCAATTACGACCAATATCTCTCTAGCAGCCAATTTTAATACTGATGAAATCTCGAACATCGTCTTTCGTGTCAATGATACTAGTCTAACTCAGACCTTGGGTCCGGAATTGGCTCGAAAACTGACTGAGATTGCAGGTCTTCAACAAGGAGAGTACCAAGTTGCGGATGCAACTGCCGCCTTCCAAGAGGTACAACAACTATTTGGTTTTATGACCACCATTATCAGTGCCATCGCAGGAATCTCTCTCTTTGTCGGGGGAACTGGTGTTATGAATATCATGCTGGTTTCGGTGACAGAACGCACGCGGGAGATTGGTCTGCGGAAAGCTCTCGGAGCTACTCGGGCTAATATCTTGGTACAGTTTTTGATTGAATCCATGATCTTAACCTTGCTAGGTGGTGTCATCGGTCTTGTGATTGCTGCTGGAATGACCATGTTAGCTGGAGTACTGCTTCAAAACATGATTGCAGGTATCGAAGTTGGGGTTTCCCTCCCAATCGCTCTCTTTAGCTTGGCTGTGTCAGCAAGTGTTGGGATGATTTTCGGAGTCTTGCCAGCCAATAAAGCGTCTAAGCTCGATCCAATCGAAGCTCTTCGTTATGAATAAGATATAGAACAGAAAAAACAAGATGGACATTTGTCTGTCTTGTTTTTGTATGGATTTTCCTATCGAAAATCACTAAAAATATGATATAATGAAGTGTTAGAAAATCAGGTTTCATTTGCCTGGAAAGGAAAAATTATGTCTGAAAAGAATTTTTATATTACAACACCGATTTACTATCCATCTGGTAAACTTCATATCGGTTCTGCCTACACAACCATCGCTTGTGATGTCCTAGCTCGCTACAAACGCCTCATGGGCTACGATGTCTTTTATCTGACAGGTCTTGATGAGCATGGTCAAAAAATCCAGCAAAAAGCAGAAGAAGCTGGGATTACACCTCAAGCTTATGTTGATGGGATGGCGGTTGGCGTCAAAGAACTCTGGAAATTACTCGATATCTCATACGATAAATTTATCCGTACGACGGATGACTACCATGAAAAAGTAGTGGCGCAAGTCTTTGAACGCTTACTTGCTCAAGATGACATCTACCTAGGTGAATATTCTGGTTGGTATTCAGTCTCAGATGAGGAATTCTTTACAGAAAGCCAGCTTGCAGAAGTTTTCCGTGATGAAGCTGGAAAAGTAACGGGCGGTATTGCTCCATCAGGTCACGAGGTTGAATGGGTCTCAGAAGAGTCTTATTTCCTTCGCCTCAGCAAATACCAAGACCGTTTGGTTGAATTTTTCAAATCTCACCCTGACTTCATCACTCCAGATGGTCGTCTTAATGAAATGTTGCGTAACTTCATCGAGCCAGGTTTGGAAGACTTAGCGGTTTCTCGTACAACCTTTACCTGGGGTGTGCCAGTCCCTTCCAATCCAAAACACGTTGTCTACGTTTGGATTGATGCCCTTCTTAACTATGCGACTGCTCTTGGTTACGGTCAAGAGGATCATGCTAACTATGATAAATTCTGGAATGGAACAGTCTTCCACATGGTCGGAAAAGACATTCTTCGTTTCCACTCCATCTACTGGCCAATCCTTCTCATGATGTTGGATATGAAATTGCCTGACCGCTTGATTGCCCACGGTTGGTTCGTCATGAAAGACGGCAAGATGTCTAAGTCTAAAGGGAATGTCGTTTACCCTGAAATGCTAGTAGAACGTTATGGACTTGATCCACTTCGATACTACCTCATGCGTAGCCTTCCAGTTGGTTCAGATGGAACCTTCACTCCTGAAGACTATGTAGGCCGTATCAACTATGAATTGGCAAATGACCTAGGAAACCTCCTCAACCGTACGGTTTCCATGATTAACAAGTATTTTGATGGGCAAATCCCTGCCTATGTAGAGGGTGTGACTGAATTTGATAATGCTCTTGCTCAAGTAGCAGAGCAATCTATCTCTGACTACCATACACACATGGAAGCAGTTGACTACCCACGTGCCCTTGAAGCAGTATGGACTCTTATCTCACGTACCAACAAATACATCGATGAGACAGCCCCATGGGTCTTGGCTAAGGATGAAGAGCACCGTGACCAATTGGCAAGTGTCATGAGCCACTTGGCAGCCAGCCTTCGTGTCGTAGCTCACATGATTGAGCCATTTATGATGGGAACTAGTCGCGCTGTATTGGCACAACTTGGTCTAGCAGAAGTTTCTAGCCTTGAAAACTTGAGCTTGGCAGATTTTCCTGCAGGTGTGACTGTTGTTGCCAAAGGAACACCAATCTTCCCACGTCTCGACATGGAAGAAGAGATTGCCTATATCAAGGAACAAATGGAAAGCAACAAACCAGCAGTCGAAAAAGAATGGAATCCAGATGAAGTCGAACTCAAACTCAACAAGGATGAAATCAAGTTCGAAGACTTTGACAAGGTTGAGATCCGTGTCGCAGAAGTCAAAGAAGTGTCTAAAGTGGAAGGTTCTGATAAGTTGCTCCAATTCCGCCTCGATGCAGGTGATGGCGAAGACCGTCAAATCCTATCAGGAATTGCCAAATACTATCCAAACGAACAAGAATTGGTCGGCAAGAAAGTCCAAATCGTTGCTAACCTTAAACCACGTAAAATGATGAAGAAATATGTCAGCCAAGGTATGATCCTCTCAGCTGAACATGATGGACAATTAACCCTTCTCACAGTTGATCCAGCTGTACCAAACGGAAGTGTGATTGGCTAATAGCAAAAAACCAACGTTAGGCACGTTGGTTTTTCTTGTTATTTACGAGATTTTCTAAGAAGTGGTCCATCTCCTTTTGCGACTTGAGGACAATTACTTTCTCAGGGTAGGTTTCTTGAACCCGTTGATAGCGTTCTTTAGCATTCTTTGTCCGCCCATCCCAGAGAATCCATCTGACAAAGTCCCAGTCAAAGCGTTCAGGGCAACCTGCAGCCATACTTTCTCTGACCTTGCCTCGGTATGTGAGATACCGTTTAAAGGCTCGAAAGAGACAAGTCCATGGTGAAAAATTGAGAAAGATGATTTGGTCGGCTTCTTGCATTCTTTCTTCATAGCAACACCAAGAGTAGTTGCCATCGATGACCCAAGCTTCGTGCTTTGTGAGAAAGTTTTTCATCTCGGTCAACATCCATTCGCGGTCACTGTCTTGCCAACCAGGTTGAAATTGGAGTGTGTCCATATGCAGTTTGGGGATGGAGTAGTAGTTTGACAACTTTTCAGCTAGAGTTGACTTGCCTGCTCCAGAATATCCTATGATTGCGATTTTCATTTTCTACCTTTTCTGATTAGAGGACAAAAAAACAGCCTCTATGGACTGTTTCTTATTTAGCAAGTTTAGCTGAAAGACGAGCTTTATCGCGGCTTGCTTTGTTTTTATGAATCAAACCTTTAGTTTCTGCTTTGTCGATAGCTGAGCTAGCAGCACGGAAAAGTTCTTCAGAAGGGTTTGCTTCGAAAGCTTTGATAGCAGTACGCATAGCTGATTTTTGAGCTGAGTTTTTTTCGTTTTGTTTAACGTTCAATTCAGCGCGTTTGATAGCTGATTTAATGTTTGCCAATATTCTTACCTCCATATTTACTAACTATACCATTATATATGAAAACTTAGGTTTTGACAAGGGGAAATTATTTTTTTAGGTAAATTTCATCGATTTCATGGTTTTTAGTCTTGTGGAGAATGACCTCGGCGCGATTCCTTGTCGGTTCGATATAGTTTTGTAGATTTGTGAGATTAATGCTGGTCCAAACCTGGTGTGCAAAGGCTTCAACTTCTCCAATTGGCATTTGCGTAAAGCGGTGGTAGTAGCTGTTGGGGTCATTTTGGGCAAAGCTGAGCAGCTTTAAGAAACGATCCAGATACCAGCTTTCAATGTCCTCGACAGCAGCATCCACATAGATGGAGAAATCAAAGAAATCAGTGATGTAAAGGCGCTCATTTTGAGGGTTTTGAAAGACATTAATCCCCTCGACAATGACAAAATCAGCAGCTTTGACACGTTGCTTCTCCCCAGGAACAATGTCATACACTTCATGAGAATAGACAGGAATATCGACATCTTGCCCATTCTTTAGGCGGTCAAGAAAATTCAGCAAGGCTTCCATATCATAACTTTCAGGAAAACCTTTGCGATTTAAGATATCTTGGTCCATCAAGGTTTGATTGGGATAGAGAAAACCGTCAGTTGTCACTAGCTCTACAGTAGCATCCGGTAGAGTACGTGATAGAAGAATCTGAAGTAAGCGACTAGTAGTCGATTTGCCCACAGCAACACTACCAGAAACCCCAATGATAAAAGGTTGGGATTTGCTTTCGCGTTGAAGAAAAATTCCTTTTGAAAATGCCAAATCATCCTTGGTGCGCTTGTAAATATGGATAAGATGAACTAGGGGAAGATAGACATCTGTTACGTCCTGTAGACCAATCTGGTCATTGAAACTCTTGATGGATTCTAACTCTTCCTCTGTCAAGGGAGGGGTTGTTTTGCGATGCAATGATTGCCAAGTCTGGCGACTGATTTTTTCAAAATGTAAAAATTCGTTGGTCATTTGTTTTCCCCTAGATATTTTGTTTATCATACCATAAAAAGTTAAAAAGATAAAGCGGTTTCTTGATGGTAGTAAGTCAATATCGTATAATAGAGGTAGATGGAGGTTGAATAATTTAATGATGAGATAGGGAATTGTTTCTGAAGACTTATCAGTTATTGAAAGTGGGCTTTGTGGTTCACAACTTTTAGGAGGTGTGTCATGAAAATCTTAAAAAGTTATATATTGGAACTCTGTTTTATTTTAAGTTTTGCCTTACCTTTTATAAGGGGAGCGAATGCGGATAATGGTAGACGCTTTGTAGAAACCTATTACGGTTTTACCTTCTTAATGGATCATCTCCTTGTAACAGTTATCTTTATCTGTTCACTCTTGATTACTTGGCTAGTAAAAAAGCAGTGGACAAAATGGCTTGCTGCTGGTAGTTATCTATTTTTGATTTTGTGGATTGCTACAGAAGGATATCTATTCCGTATGTCACTAGAAGATTTGATACGACTTTGGACAAGTTTGGAAATCTTGACACAAACTTATCAGTTGGGTTTTTATCTAAACATCATATTGGGAATCTTGTTGATAATAAAGTATTTTAAGGTTAAGCAATAGTAAAAATGTACCTGATTACAGACGATCTGTTTTTTCCTGAATATGGTAATTTGTAGTTCCCGATAGATTGTAATGTATTTCTAATAATTGAAAGAGATTGAAGAAAAGGTTTTTTGACTAGGATTCTTCAGTCTTTTTCATTCGATCATCACTTTGTAAACGATTTACAATTCAAGCAAAATTATGGTAAAATAGTTTTATGAGTAAAATGTATTATGCAGAAAATCCTGATGCTGCTCACGACATTCATGAGTTGAGAGTGAAGTTGTTGGGAGAAAACATGACCTTTTTGACGGATGCGGGTGTTTTTAGCAAGAAAATGGTTGACTTTGGGAGTCAGCTCTTATTGAAGTGTCTAGAGGTTAATGAAGGAGAGACGGTCCTTGATGTGGGTTGTGGTTATGGGCCATTGGGCTTGTCATTGGTCAAGGTTTATGGAGTTCAGGCGACCATGGTCGATATCAATAATCGTGCCTTGGACCTAGCGCGACAAAATGCTGAACGTAATAAAGTAGAAGCAACGATTTTCCAATCCAATATCTATGAACAAGTTGAAGGGAAGTTTGACCATGTTATTTCCAATCCGCCGATTCGAGCGGGCAAACAAGTTGTTCATGAGATTATCGAAAAGAGCAGAGATTTCTTGAAAGACGGAAGTGATTTAACCATTGTCATTCAGAAAAAACAAGGAGCTCCAAGTGCTAGAAATAAGATGGAAGACGTTTTTGGAAATTGTGAAATCGTAAAGAAAGATAAGGGATATTATATCCTTAGAAGTGTGAAAGAATGAGAGCAGTTGATTTAATTCAAAAGAAACGAGATGGTCAAGAACTGACTGCAGCTGAAATCAAGTGGCTAGTAGAAGGCTATGTGGCAGGAACTGTTCCAGACTATCAAATGTCTGCTTTTGCTATGGCTGTTTATTTTAAAGGAATGACCACACGTGAGATTTCTGATCTGACGATGAATATGGTTAAAACAGGTCAGGAGTTTGATTTGTCAGCTATTGAGGGGGTTAAAGTTGATAAACATTCGACTGGTGGTGTAGGTGATAAGGTGACCTTAATCTTGGCTCCACTTGTTGCGAGTTTCGGCGTGCCCGTTGCTAAGATGAGTGGTCGAGGTCTCGGCCATACTGGTGGGACAATTGATAAATTGGAGTCCATTAAGGGCTATCAAGTCGAGCGAAGTCAAGAGGATTTCATTCGTCAGGTACAGGATATTGGTGTATCTGTCATTGGGCAGTCCGATCAGCTGGTTAAAGCAGATAAACTTCTCTATGCCCTCCGAGATGTGACAGCAACTGTCGACACGATTCCTTTGATTGCTAGTTCTGTTATGAGCAAAAAAATTGCTGCAGGAGCGGATGCCATTTTGCTAGACGTAACGGTCGGTGAGGGTGCCTTCATGAAGACGGTTGATGAGGCGCGCAAATTAGCTCAAACCATGGTGGATCTTGGTAAGGCAGTTGGTCGAAAGACGGTAGCAGTCATTACCGATATGAGCCAACCCTTGGGAAGAGCCATTGGCAATCGTCTCGAAATCCTTGAGGCAATCGAGATTCTCCAAGGAAAAGGCCGAGAAGATATTAGTCACTTTATCTGCGAGCTAGCTCAGATTATGCTTGGCTTGGCTGATGTTGAGAAAACGATCAAGGAAATCCGTCAACACCTGGAAAATGGCCAAGCACTGGCTAAGTTTGAAGAAATGGTAGCAGCACAAGGCGGTGATTTAGAAGATCTCTATCGCCCCGTCAAAGTTGCCCATGTGGTGGAAATCCCTGCTCAAGAAACGGGTGTTATTTCAGCTCTTCCTGCAATGGAATTTGGGCTCTATGCCATGAGACTAGGAGCCGGTCGTGCAGTCAAGACTGATGACTTGGACTATGAAACAGGGATTGTTTTTGAAAAGAAAGTTGGAGACTCCGTTCAAAAGGGTGAAATTGTTGCAAAAGTTTATACAAATGGAAAAATTTCTTCTGAACTAGTTACAGAATTTCAAAAATATGTTAAAATAAATGATGGAGTGCAAAGTTTACGAGAAATTATAGAAATTATCTCATAAAACCAGGGAGAATCCGAATATGAAGTTAAATAAATATATTGATCATACGCTTTTAAAGCAAGATGCAAGTCAAGAACAAATTGATCGTTTGCTATCTGAAGCGCGTGAGTATGACTTTGCCAGCGTTTGTGTCAATCCCACATGGGTTAAACATGCGAAAACAGGGCTTGAAGGCTCAGATGTAAAAGTTTGTACAGTAGTAGGTTTTCCTTTGGGAGCAACAACTTCAGCTGTGAAAGCTTTTGAAACAAAAGAAGCTGTCCAAAATGGTGCAGATGAGATTGATATGGTTATCAATGTCGGTGCCCTCAAATCAGGCAATCTGGATTTGGTTGAATCGGACATCCGTGCTGTCGTAGAAGCAAGTGGTGACAAGTTGGTTAAGGTCATTATTGAAGCTTGCTTGTTAACAGACGATGAAAAGGTTGTGGTCTGCCAATTATCCCAGAAAGCAGGCGCTGACTTTGTCAAAACATCAACTGGATTTTCAACTGGTGGTGCCACTATTGAGGATGTTCAGTTGATGCGTGAAACAGTCGGGCCAGATATGGGAGTTAAGGCAGCTGGTGGAGCTCGTTCATATGCAGATGCTGTCGCTTTTGTGGAAGCAGGCGCTACCCGTATCGGAACATCTGCTGGTGTAACAATCTTAAAAGGAGAATTGGCAGATGGCGACTACTGAGTTGATTGAACTAGCAATTGAAACTAGCAAGAAAGCTTATGTGCCTTATTCTCACTTTCCTATCGGAGCTGTTTTAGTTGCCAAGGATGGTAGCATTTATACGGGTGTCAATATCGAGAATGCTAGTTATCCCTTGACTAATTGTGGAGAACGTACTGCTATTTTTAAAGCAGTTTCGGAGGGGCAACGGGAGTTTTCAGAATTGATTGTCTACGGACAAACTGAAAAACCCATCTCGCCATGTGGTGCTTGTCGCCAGGTCATGGTTGAATTTTTTGAACAAGATCTAAAAGTGACTTTAGTCGCTAAAGATAAATCGACGGTCGAGATGACGGTCGGGGAGTTACTTCCATACTCATTTACAGACTTAAACTAGTCTGAGTCACTCTCTGAGTGACGCGGTCCTTGTGGCCAACCAATCCATACTTGCAACATCGTTGCACATCTTATTTAGGAGGTTCAGTAATGAACAAGAAACAATGGCTAGGCCTTGGTCTAGTTGCAGTAGCAGCAGTTGGACTTGCTGCATGTGGTAACCGCTCTTCTCGTAACGCAGCTTCATCTTCATCAGAAATGAAGACCAAAGCAGCAATCGTAACAGATACTGGTGGTGTTGATGATAAATCATTTAACCAATCAGCTTGGGAAGGTTTGCAAGACTGGGGTAAAGAACACAATCTTTCTAAAGATAAAGGTTACACTTACTTCCAATCAACAAGCGAAGCAGACTATGCTAACAACTTGCAACAAGCGGCTGGAAGTTACAACCTGATCTTCGGTGTTGGTTTTGCCCTTCACAATGCAGTTGAGGAAGCAGCGAAAGACCACTCTGACCTAAACTATGTCTTGATTGATGATGTGATTGAAGGTCAAAAGAATGTTGCGAGCGTAAGATTTGCGGATAACGAAGCAGCTTACCTTGCTGGTGTTGCAGCAGCTAAAACAACTAAAACAAAACAAGTTGGTTTTGTAGGTGGTATCGAATCTGAAGTTATTTCACGTTTTGCAGCTGGATTCAAAGCTGGTGTTGAATCAGTAGACCCATCTATCAAAGTCCAAGTTGACTACGCTGGTTCATTTGGTGATGCTGCCAAAGGTAAAACAATCGCAGCAGCTCAATACGCTGCCGGTGCAGACGTTGTCTACCAAGCAGCTGGAGGTACAGGTGCTGGTGTCTTTGCTGAAGCAAAATCATTGAACGAAAACAAAAATGAAGACGAAAAAGTTTGGGTTATCGGTGTAGACCGTGACCAAGCAGCAGAAGGTAAATACACTTCTAAAGATGGTAAAGAATCTAACTTTGTTCTTGTATCTACATTGAAACAAGTTGGTACAACTGTAAAAGATATTGCCAACAAAACAGAAAAAGGTGAATTCCCTGGTGGACAAGTGATTGTTTACTCATTGAAAGATAAAGGGGTTGAGCTAGCAGTAACAAACCTTTCAGAAGAAGGTAAAAAAGCTGTTGAAGATGCAAAAGCTAAAATCCTTGACGGAAGCGTAAAAGTTCCTGAAAAATAATGGATAAAAGTCATTTCTTAGGAAGCGGCCATTGGTCGCTTCTTTAAGGATTGAGGCAATTTTTGTCTCAATAGAGCTTGTTAATGTGATTAGCAGGTTTTATTGAAATAAAATAAACCTCTGAAAGGAAGAGCATATGGCACACGAAAATGTCATTGAGATGCGGGATATTACCAAGGTGTTTGGTGAATTTGTAGCAAACGACAAAATCAACTTGCAACTGCGAAAAGGTGAAATTCATGCACTTTTAGGAGAAAATGGAGCGGGTAAATCCACTCTGATGAATATGCTGGCAGGACTTCTTGAACCAACAAGTGGTGAAATTGTGGTGAATGGTCAGGTTGTAAAACTAGACTCACCATCTAAAGCCGCTGGTCTTGGAATTGGGATGGTTCACCAACATTTTATGTTGGTTGAAGCTTTTACAGTAGCTGAGAATATCATTTTAGGGAGTGAAATCACTAAAAATGGTGTTCTAGATATAGCTGGTGCTACTAAAGAAATCAAGGCTCTTTCTGAACGTTATGGTTTGGCAGTGGATCCTGCTGCTAAGGTGGCGGATATTTCCGTTGGAGCCCAACAACGTGTAGAAATCTTGAAAACACTCTATCGTGGTGCTGATATCCTTATCTTTGACGAACCTACAGCCGTATTGACTCCTTCAGAGATTGATGAGTTGATGGCAATCATGAAAAACCTTGTCAAAGAAGGGAAGTCCATTATTTTGATTACCCACAAGTTAGATGAGATTCGTGCGGTATCGAATCGAGTGACGGTTATCCGTCGCGGGAAATCAATCCAGACGGTTGAAATCGCAGGAGCAACAAATGCGGACTTGGCAGAAATGATGGTTGGACGCTCTGTCTCCTTTAAAACGGAAAAACAGGCACCAAAACCAAAAGAAGTGGTCTTGTCTATCAAAGACTTGGTTGTCAATGAAAACCGCGGTGTACCAGCTGTGAAGAATCTTTCTTTGGATGTTCGTGCTGGTGAGATTGTCGGTATTGCAGGGATTGATGGCAATGGTCAATCTGAACTCATTCAAGCCATTACAGGCCTTCGTAAGGTTGAGTCAGGTAGCGTTGAATTAAAAGGCAAATCAATCGTGGGGATGCATCCTCGACAAATTACAGAACTAAGCGTGGGGCACGTTCCTGAGGATCGTCACCGTGATGGCTTGATTTTGGAGATGATGATTTCAGAAAATATCGTTCTTCAAACCTACTACAAAGAACCACTCAGCAAGAATGGTATCTTGAACTATGCCAATATCACTTCACATGCCAAGAAATTGATGGAAGAATTTGACGTCCGTGCGGCAAGCGAATTTGTTCCAGCGGCAGCTCTTTCAGGAGGAAATCAACAAAAAGCGATTATCGCTCGTGAGATTGATCGTGATCCTGATCTCCTTATCGTCAGCCAGCCAACTCGTGGTTTGGATGTCGGTGCCATTGAATATATCCACAAACGTTTGATTGAAGAACGTGATAACGGGAAGGCTGTCCTTGTTGTCAGCTTTGAATTGGATGAGATTTTAAATGTCTCAGACCGAATTGCTGTTATTCACGATGGTAAGATTCAAGGTATTGTATCGCCAGAAACAACTAACAAACAAGAACTTGGTGTCTTGATGGCAGGTGGAAACTTGGGAAAGGAGAAGAGTGATGTCTAAAAAATTACAACAAATTTCGGTTCCCTTGATTTCCGTATTCTTAGGAATCTTGCTCGGAGCCATTGTCATGTGGATCTTCGGCTATGATGCTATCTGGGGTTATGAGGAGTTATTCTATACAGCTTTCGGTAGCCTCCGTGGGATTGGAGAAATTTTCCGTGCCATGGGTCCTCTTGTCTTGATAGGTCTTGGTTTCGCAGTTGCCAGTCGAGCAGGTTTCTTTAACGTTGGACTTCCTGGTCAAGCACTTGCAGGCTGGATTCTCAGTGGTTGGTTTGCCTTGTCAAATCCAGATATGCCTCGTCTCGTGTTGATTCCATTAACAGTGATTATTGCTTTGATCGCAGGTGGAATTGTTGGTGCGATTCCAGGTATCCTCAGAGCCTATCTCGGTACATCAGAGGTTATCGTGACCATCATGATGAACTACATTGTATTGTATGTGGGAAATGCCTTTATTCATGCCTTTCCTAAAGATATTATGCAAAGTACAGATTCAACGATTCGTGTTAGTGCCAACGCTACATACCAGACACCATGGTTATCAGAGTTGACTGGAAATTCCCGTATGAATATCGGAATCTTCTTTGCAATCATTGCTGTTGGCGTGATTTGGTTCTTGCTCAAGAAAACGACTCTCGGTTTTGAAATTCGTGCAGTTGGTCTTAACCCCCATGCCTCAGAGTACGCTGGTATTTCAGCAAAACGTACAATCATTCTATCAATGATTATCTCTGGTGCTCTGGCTGGTCTTGGTGGAGCTGTCGAAGGTCTTGGAACCTTCCAAAACGTTTACGTTCAGGGATCATCATTGGCTATCGGATTTAACGGGATGGCAGTTAGTTTGCTTGCTGGAAATTCACCAATTGGAATTCTCTTTGCGGCCTTCTTATTTGGAGTTTTGCAAGTAGGAGCACCGGGTATGAACGCTGCGCAAGTTCCGTCTGAGCTTGTCAGCATTGTAACAGCGTCTATTATCTTCTTTGTCAGCGTTCACTACATTATCGAACGCTTTGTCAAACCTAAAAAACAAGTTAAAGGAGGTAAGTAAGGATGTCTATTACAACATTACTCACCCTCTTGGTCTCTTCTATGCTGATTTACTCAGCACCACTTATTTTTACGAGTATCGGGGGAGTTTTCTCTGAACGTGGTGGTGTCGTTAACGTCGGTCTTGAAGGAATTATGGTTATGGGGGCCTTTTCTGGGGTTGTCTTTAACCTTGAGTTTGCAGAACAACTTGGAGCAGCTACTCCTTGGATTTCCTTGTTAGTTGCTGGTATCGTGGGAGCTATTTTCTCCCTCATCCATGCCGTCGCTACAGTTCATTTCCGTGCAGACCATGTTGTCAGTGGTACAGTATTGAACTTGATGGCTCCTGCCCTAGCAGTTTTCTTGGTTAAGGTTCTTTATAACAAAGGACAAACGGATAACTTAAGCCAGACTTTTGGACGTTTTGATTTCCCAGTTTTGGCTGATATCCCTGTGATTGGAGATATCTTCTTCAAGTCAACAAGTTTGCTAGGTTATATCGCGATTGCCTTCTCTTTCCTTGCTTGGTTTATTCTCTTTAAGACCCGCTTTGGTCTTCGCCTTCGCTCTGTTGGTGAACACCCTCAGGCAGCAGATACCTTGGGGATCAATGTCTACAAGATGCGATATCTTGGGGTTGTTATTTCAGGTTTCCTTGGTGGAATTGGGGGAGCGATTTATGCCCAATCCATTTCAGTTAACTTCTCAGTGACAACTATTGTAGGTCCTGGATTTATCGCCCTTGCGGCAATGATCTTTGGTAAATGGAATCCAATCGGTGCTATGCTTTCTAGTCTCTTCTTTGGACTTTCACAAAGTTTGGCAGTTATCGGTTCTCAATTACCTTTCCTACAAGGAGTGCCAGCGGTTTACCTTCAAATCGCCCCTTATGTCTTGACCATTCTTGTCTTAGCAGCCTTCTTTGGAAAAGCAGTTGCACCTAAGGCAGACGGTATCAACTACATCAAGTCAAAATAAGCATATAAAAAAACGTCAGTTTCAAACTGGCGTTTTATTTGTTAGGATTTTGATGGGTTAGGTTCAATCCCCAAGGGACAAGATTTTCAGTTTTATTTTTGATACGTGTGATATTATCCTTGTGACGAATGATAATCAAGCTAGCAAGTGCTAGGATAATCAAAATGAAGAGAGGGTCATAGCTGTTTAGGATAAAACCAAATAGTGGAAATAGGAGAACTCCGATAACGGCTGCGATAGAAGCGGTAACGCTAGACAGTGAAATCATACTGCCTAGATAGAGGCTTCCAAAGAATACGATTGCTAGATAGAGACAGAAAACAGGCGCAAATCCGAAAATCACTCCAGCACTGGTTGCGACAGCCTTGCCACCCTTAAATCCTGCAAAGATAGGGAAAGTATGTCCAATCACAGCCAAAAGTCCAAATACAAGAGGTGATACACCTTGAAGGTGGAAAAGAATAGGAAGGAGAGTGGCCAAGGTCCCTTTAAAGAAGTCAATCACAAAAGTTGCCATACCCGCTTTCTTACCTAAAATACGGAAAGTATTGGTTGTTCCGGTGTTTCCAGAACCATGTTCACGCAGATTTGTTTGAAAGAAGATTTGTCCAATCCAGAGACCAGACGGAATCGAACCTAGCAGATAAGCTAAAATTAATAATACAAATGTCATCATAGACCTATTATACCATGAAATGGTATCGAAAGTCAGAGAATATCCTGTGAAATTGTGACAGCTGAAAGGGAAAAGCTTTGCAAAATCGCTAGAAAACCTGTAAAATAGAAAAGATGAACAAATAGGAGGTTCCTTGTGTCAAAAAAGGAAATCAATATTAATAACTACAATGATGACGCCATTCAGGTGCTAGAAGGGTTGGATGCGGTCCGTAAACGTCCGGGGATGTATATTGGATCGACTGACGGTGCTGGTCTCCATCACCTAGTCTGGGAAATTGTGGACAATGCAGTCGATGAGGCCTTGTCTGGATTTGGTGACCGCATTGATGTGACCATCAATAAAGACGGCAGTCTAACGGTTCAAGACCATGGTCGAGGGATGCCGACTGGGATGCATGCTATGGGAATTCCAACTGTTGAGGTTATCTTTACAATTCTCCACGCTGGAGGAAAATTCGGTCAAGGTGGCTATAAGACATCTGGTGGTCTCCACGGGGTGGGATCTTCAGTCGTTAATGCCCTATCAAGCTGGTTGGAAGTTGAAATCACCCGTGACGGTGCAATCTACAAGCAACGTTTTGAAAATGGTGGTAAGCCAGTAACAACTCTTCAAAAGGTTGGGACAGCACCCAAGTCTAAGACAGGTACCAAGGTCACCTTCATGCCTGACGCGACGATTTTTTCTACGACTGACTTCAAGTACAATACCATTTCAGAACGACTCAATGAGTCAGCCTTTCTCTTAAAAAATGTCACCTTGTCTCTGACAGACAAACGAACAGATGAAGCAATCGAGTTTCACTATGAAAATGGGGTGCAGGACTTTGTTTCTTACCTCAATGAAGACAAGGAAACCTTGACGCCTGTTCTTTACTTCGAAGGGGAAGACAATGGTTTCCAAGTGGAAGTAGCCCTCCAGTATAATGATGGATTTTCAGACAACATTCTATCCTTTGTCAATAACGTTCGCACCAAAGACGGTGGGACGCATGAGACAGGACTCAAGTCTGCCATTACTAAGGTTATGAATGACTATGCGCGTAAGACAGGTCTTCTCAAGGAAAAAGATAAAAATCTTGAAGGTTCAGACTATCGTGAGGGACTAGCGGCCGTTCTTTCTATCCTTGTTCCTGAAGAACATTTGCAGTTTGAAGGTCAGACCAAGGACAAACTAGGCAGTCCACTAGCTCGTCCAGTTGTGGATGGGATTGTGGCTGATAAGTTGACCTTCTTCCTTATGGAAAATGGTGAATTGGCATCGAACCTCATCCGCAAGGCTATTAAGGCTCGTGATGCGCGCGAGGCAGCCCGCAAAGCGCGTGATGAGAGCCGAAATGGTAAGAAAAACAAGAAAGACAAGGGCTTGTTGTCTGGTAAATTGACTCCAGCCCAGTCTAAGAATCCTGCCAAGAATGAACTCTACCTGGTTGAGGGGGACTCTGCCGGTGGTTCTGCCAAACAAGGTCGTGACCGTAAGTTCCAGGCTATCTTGCCCCTTCGAGGTAAGGTTATTAATACAGCCAAGGCCAAGATGGCGGATATCCTCAAAAATGAAGAAATCAATACCATGATTTATACCATTGGTGCGGGTGTGGGAGCAGACTTTTCTATCGAAGATGCTAACTATGACAAGATCATTATCATGACCGATGCGGATACCGATGGTGCCCATATCCAGACCTTGCTCTTAACGTTTTTCTACCGTTACATGCGTCCGCTAGTTGAGGCAGGACATGTCTATATCGCCCTTCCGCCTCTTTACAAGATGTCCAAAGGCAAAGGCAAGAAAGAAGAAGTGGCCTATGCTTGGACGGACGGAGAGCTAGAAGAACTCCGCAAGCAGTTTGGTAAAGGCGCAACACTCCAACGATATAAAGGTCTTGGTGAGATGAACGCGGACCAACTCTGGGAAACAACCATGAATCCAGAAACCCGTACCCTCATCCGTGTCACGATTGAAGACCTAGCACGCGCAGAACGTCGCGTTAATGTCCTCATGGGAGATAAGGTCGAACCACGCCGCAAGTGGATTGAAGACAATGTCAAGTTTACGCTGGAGGAAGCGACAGTGTTTTAAGGAGTGTGAATAATGGATAGTTCAGGACATTCGATTTTTGGAAGTTACTTGGGTTTGATTTTCTTAGTTTCTTTACCCTCAGCTATTCTTGCATTCTACATCAATAGTCGAAAAAAAAGTTTCCAAGGTTTATATGCACCGATTGTATTTACCTTGTTTATGATCTTGATGCTTTTATTCAATATGGATTCCTCAGAATCCGGTTCTTTAGTGGCATCCTTTGTCATGATTTTATTTGGTTTTCCTTTGATAGCAGGAGCTTTAGTCTACACACTTATTCGATTGTGTTACGTCTATCCGGAGAAACGGTGGAAGGCTTTTTTGATTTTCCTATCCTATATTTTAGGTCCCCTATCTGTAGGTGTTCTGGGATCGTATGTGGTAAATTTAGTTCAGATACATCTGTTGACATTCTTGGTAATGATTTTGATGATTCTAGTTTCCTATCTTCCTCCTCTCTATCTCCATTACACTAAACGAAATCAGTAAGCAAAGGGGGAGTGAATAGTGAACAGTTATTTAATAATGATATTTTTCTTTCTCGAAATCATTGTTATTGCTGGGATAATTCTTGATGCAATCTCCAATAAAGAGAAAATAGAATATTCAAGCTCCTTAAGTTCCCTAGTATTTATGGCTTGTAATATAGGAATGTTTGTAGTGTTCAATCCGTCTTTAGACGAACCATACTTAGGAGCATTTGTACGGGTGTTTTCCATCTACGCTCATGCGCCTCTGTGCTTAACGTATGCGATTACTAGTCTTTATAAGAGTATCAAGCACGTCAAGTATTTCCCTAGTAAGTTTGCACGGATCCTAATATGTAACGTTGCACTTATATTTCTACTCTCAATTGTAAATGTTTTAGTATTATATAGAGGGATTAAAGAAATCTATATATTTATTTTCTTGCAAGGCCTTTTTTCAGGAATTCAATTCCTACTTTGGATGCTTGAAAGAACAAGAGTTCGAAAACTACAACAACAAAAGAAAGAAGATGCTCCTTTTACTAACCATGTTCCAGATGAGGGTGACATAGATGAGAACTAACCAGGAAATGCTTGGACTGATTTTAAAAACAGCTGAAACTTTAAAAGTTGACGCTGGTAAGAACTCAAGTATCTCCTCCTCAATAATCTGACGGATGACCTTACTCAGACCCGTTTCTTTAAGGGTGTGGATGCTTCATATTATTACGAAGGGTATAACCTTTACCATACAGTAAAGTTGCATCGTTCAAGTAAAAATAATTGTCACATTTGTTGTGTAAATAATATGTAGAATTGATGGAGGTTCAGTAATGATTAGGGAATTTATGTTTTCTATTTTCGTTATTGTCATAGTAATCTTTGGAATTATAAGTGATTTAATCTCCAACTTGGGGAGAAAAGAGTATGCTCGTTCAATATCCCTGTTTTTACTGTCCATTTTCACAATTGGTGTCTGTCTATCGGATATACCAGTGAAAGGTAACTCGTACTATGGGGCAAGATTTATTTTGTTTTATATAGAATATTTCGCCCCCTTGATGTTTGTTTACTCATTTTATACTCTATATAAGAGCGTAATCCATTGTAGGCATTTTACGAGCAAATTAGCTATAGTACTTCGATTCAATGCCACCTTCATTTTTCTCCTTTCATTGGTAAATATATTTGTTGTATGGGAAATCATAAAAAATTACCAAAGAAGCAACATAATATCTATTTGTTATATTTTAATCGTTTTGGGGATTTGTTCAACTATCCAATTGATCGTAGGAGAACTTGAGAAGAAAAGAATACGAGGCATCCAAAAACAAGAGGAGCAAGACGGCTATGAAAAATGACTCTATAAAAGATATATGCAGACAACATAGAAGTGAAGCGCAAATGCTGAGATTAATTTTACAAACCGCAAAAACTCTAAAAGTCGAGGCTGTCGCTATGTCTGGTTCACGGACAAATCCAAAATCTCCAAAAGATGAGTTTCAGGATTACGACGTGGTCTATGTCGTGGACGACTTAGATAATCTGACGAGTGACCTTGCTTGGTTGGACCAGTTTGGCACACGTATCATTGAGCAACATAATGTCCTAGGCAACCGTCGACTTTATCTGATGCTATTTGAAGATGGAAATCGGATTGATTTGACCCTCTGCCCCAAAAGTCACATCCAAGAGTGGGTGGATAGTGAAGCTGATTATACAGTATTGAAAGATGAGAAAGGCTTGTTTGAGTTCTATACTACAAGTCCTCAACGTTACTGGACGAATCCAGCTAGCCCGATTGATTTTGAAAAAGCCTGCAATGAATTTTGGTGGGTGTCAGCCTACGTGGTCAAGGGAATTTGTCGCAAGCAACTTTTCTATGCAACTGACCATCTCTACGGGATTTGTCAGCAAGAGTTGTTAAAAGTCTTTGCTTGGCAGGTCGCAAGTGATAGGGGAGAGGTCGATATCGGCAAGAACTACAAGTATCTTTTCCAGTATTTACCTACAGAGAAAGAGAAGGAATTCTCAGCTCTACTTGATTTTTCAAGTGTAGAGAAACTTACTCAGTCATTGTTTGCTACGATGCAACTTTTCCACAGAGAAGCTCAAATCCTTGCTCAAAAAATGGGATTTAACTACGATAAAGAAGTAGCTGAGAAGATGATTCAGTATGCTGAGGAGAGACTTTCAAATCACTAACTAAATAAAGTATATAATTTAAAAGATTAAACTACAGAAAAGATAGTTTAGTTATATATAGTAACTGAACATGGGACTAATTCCCGTAAAATATCTTTTACTGCATAAAAACTACTCTACATTCTTTGAAAGGAGTTGAACACGCCCTAAATGCTGTGTGAAAAAGATAAATTCTCTTGTGAGCATCGCTCACTGCAATAGTTTCCTATTTTCACTTTGCATTTTACGGGCTTTGTATCCTATATGAGTAACATTCAAAACATGTCCCTTGAGGACATCATGGGAGAGCGCTTTGGTCGCTACTCCAAGTACATTATTCAAGACCGAGCTTTGCCAGACATTCGGGATGGATTGAAGCCGGTTCAGCGTCGTATTCTTTATTCTATGAATAAGGATGGCAATACTTTTGACAAGAGCTACCGCAAGTCTGCTAAGTCTGTCGGTAACATCATGGGGAATTTTCACCCACACGGGGATTCTTCTATCTATGATGCCATGGTTCGTATGTCACAGGACTGGAAGAACCGTGAGATTCTAGTTGAAATGCACGGTAATAACGGTTCTATGGACGGCGATCCGCCTGCGGCTATGCGTTATACCGAGGCACGTTTGTCTGAAATTGCTGGTTATCTTCTTCAAGATATCGAGAAAAAGACAGTTCCTTTTGCTTGGAACTTTGACGATACCGAGAAAGAGCCGACGGTTTTGCCAGCAGCATTTCCAAACCTCTTAGTCAATGGTTCGACTGGAATTTCAGCTGGTTATGCTACAGACATTCCTCCCCATAATTTAGCTGAGGTTATTGATGCGACGGTTTACATGATTGACCACCCAACAGCCAAGGTGGACAAACTCATGGAATTCTTGCCTGGGCCAGACTTCCCTACAGGGGCTATCATTCAAGGGCGTGATGAAATCAAGAAAGCCTATGAAACTGGGAAAGGGCGCGTGGTCGTTCGATCTAAGACGGAGGTTGAAAAGCTAAAAGGTGGTAAGGAACAAATCGTTATCACTGAGATTCCTTATGAAATCAATAAGGCTAATCTCGTCAAGAAAATCGATGATGTTCGTGTCAATAACAAGGTGGCTGGTATTGCTGAGGTTCGTGATGAGTCTGACCGTGACGGTCTTCGTATCGCTATTGAACTTAAAAAAGACGCGAATACCGAGCTTGTACTCAACTATCTCTTCAAATATACTGACTTGCAAATCAACTACAACTTTAACATGGTGGCGATTGACAATTTCACACCTCGTCAGGTCGGGATTGTTCCAATCTTGTCTAGCTACATCGCCCACCGTCGTGAAGTGATTTTGGCACGTTCCCGTTTTGATAAGGAAAAGGCTGAGAAACGTCTCCATATCGTTGAAGGTTTGATTCGCGTGATTTCGATTTTGGATGAAGTCATTGCCCTTATCCGTGCCTCTGAGAACAAGGCTGACGCCAAGGAAAACCTCAAGGTCAGCTATGATTTTACAGAAGAGCAGGCTGAGGCCATCGTTACCTTGCAACTTTACCGTTTGACCAATACAGACGTGGTTGTCTTGCAGGAAGAAGAAGCAGAACTTCGTGAAAAGATTGCTATGCTTGCTGCTATCATCGGTGATGAACGGACTATGTATAATCTCATGAAGAAAGAACTTCGTGAGGTCAAGAAGAAATTTGCGACTCCACGTTTGAGTACTTTGGAAGATACTGCGAAAGCAATCGAGATTGATACAGCTAGTTTGATTGCCGAGGAAGATACCTATGTCAGCGTGACTAAGGCAGGTTATATCAAGCGTACCAGTCCACGTTCCTTTGCGGCATCCACTTTGGAAGAAATTGGCAAGCGTGATGATGATCGTTTGATCTTTGTTCAATCTGCCAAGACAACCCAGCATCTCTTGATGTTTACGACTCTTGGAAATGTCATCTATCGTCCAATTCATGAATTGGCAGATATTCGCTGGAAGGACATCGGAGAGCATCTGAGCCAGACCATTACAAACTTTGAAACTAACGAAGAAATTCTCTATGCAGAAGTAGTGGATCAGTTTGATGATGCGACAACCTACTTTGCTGCAACTCGTCTTGGTCAAATCAAACGCGTAGAACGCAAAGAATTCTCTCCATGGCGGACCTACAAGTCGAAGTCTGTTAAGTACGCTAAACTCAAAGACGAGACAGACCAAATTGTAGCAGTGGCTCCGATTAGACTTGATGATGTACTCTTGATTAGCCAAAACGGTTACGCCCTTCGTTTCAATATCGAAGAGGTCCCAGTTGTTGGTGCCAAGGCTGCAGGTGTCAAGGCTATGAACCTGAAAGAAGATGATGTCCTCCAATCCGCCTTTATATGTAACACTTCATCCTTCTACCTCTTGACCCAACGTGGTAGCTTGAAACGTGTTTCCATTGAGGAAATTCCAGCGACCGGACGTGCCAAACGAGGCCTACAAGTCTTGCGTGAGTTGAAAAACAAACCGCACCGAGTCTTCTTGGCTGGAGCAGTTGCAGAGCAAGGTTTCGTTGGTGATCTTTTTAGTACAGAAATGGAAGAAAACGATCAAACGCTCCTTGTCCAATCGAACAAGGGAACAATCTATGAGAGTCGATTGCAAGACCTCAACTTGTCAGAACGTACTAGCAATGGAAGCTTTATTTCAGACACCATTTCAGATGAAGAAGTTTTCGATGCTTACCTCAAAGAAGTCTTTAAAGAGGATAAAGCGAATTCATAAAAAAATCAGTCCAGAGGGCTGATTTTTTGTATTGAAAAATTTTCAGAAAATTACAAATAATACTTGAAATTTTACTAGAAAAGTGTAGAATAGAACACATAGTTTGAATAGTATAAAGGAGAAACACATGACAGTTGCAATTGATTGGGAAAACCTTGGATTTGCTTATATGAAATTACCTTACCGTTATATCGCTCACTACAAAAATGGTCAATGGGATCAAGGAGAATTGACAGAGGATGCAACCTTGCATATTTCAGAATCTTCTCCAAGTCTCCACTATGGACAGCAAGCATTTGAGGGATTGAAAGCCTATCGTACCAAGGACGGCAGTGTTCAACTGTTCCGTCCTGACGAAAATGCCAAGCGTTTGCAACGTACTTGTGACCGTCTTTTGATGCCACAAGTTCCGACAGAAATGTTTGTAGAAGCTTGTAAAGCAGTTGTGCGTGCAAATGAAGAATACGTCCCACCATATGGAACAGGTGGAACCCTTTATCTCCGTCCACTTTTGATTGGTGTTGGAGATATTATCGGGGTAAAACCAGCAGAAGAGTATATTTTCACCATCTTTGCTATGCCGGTTGGTAACTATTTTAAAGGTGGTTTAGTCCCAACTAACTTCTTGATTCAGGATGAATACGACCGTGCAGCTCCGAATGGTACAGGTGCGGCCAAGGTAGGTGGAAACTATGCTGCTAGTCTCCTCCCAGGTAAAATGGCCAAGTCACGTCAATTTTCAGATGTTATCTACCTAGACCCATCTACACATACAAAAATTGAAGAAGTCGGATCAGCCAACTTCTTTGGAATCACGGCAGACAATGAATTTGTTACGCCATTGAGTCCATCCATCTTGCCATCCATTACCAAGTACTCTTTGCTTTACTTGGCAGAACACCGCTTGGGCTTGACTCCGATTGAAGGTGATGTTCCAATTGATAATTTGGATCGTTTTGTAGAGGCAGGTGCTTGTGGAACAGCAGCGGTTATTTCGCCAATTGGAGGTATCCAACATGGCGATGATTTCCATGTTTTCTATAGTGAAACAGAAGTAGGTCCTGTTACACGTAAACTCTACGATGAATTGACCGGTATCCAATTTGGTGATGTAGAAGCGCCTGAAGGATGGATTGTCAAAGTGGACTAAAAGACATGAAGTAAAGAAGAACTCCGTAGCAGTTGTAATGGCTGAAATGGAGTTTTTTCTTGCTAGTTTGAGCATTTTCTTGTACAATAGAAAAAGTGAAAAGAGGTACAGTATGAGTAAAAAAGATAAGAAAATTGAAATCCAATTAACCGATGCAAAAGTGACTGTTGGAAAAGACAGCTATGAAGGATACGTTTTGACGATCGGGAAAAAGGTCATTGGGCAAATTGCCGAATTAGATAGCCAATTTGCCATCATAAAGAATGGAAATGTCGATAGTTTTTATAAAAAACTTGAAAAAGCTGTGGAAATTTTGATTGAAAACTATAATTTAACAAAATAATACTTGTTTTATTGAAAATTTCATGATATAATAGTTCTCGTTAAACATTGGAGAGATAGCGAAGAGGCTAAACGCGGCGGACTGTAAATCCGCTCCTTCGGGTTCGGGGGTTCGAATCCCTCTCTCTCCATTCATCAATGGGGTATAGCCAAGCGGTAAGGCAAGGGACTTTGACTCCCTCATGCGTTGGTTCGAATCCAGCTACCCCAGTTCTTAGGTAATAAATTCAAGATAAAAAGAAAATATCTTAGGGTATTTTATTTTTATAATTGAAAGACGTGAACGATATGAACATGTCCTTGCGGGTGCTTAGGAAAAAAATTATAAGTATGTCAAGTTTAGAAAAAACTTGATTGTTGGAGGATTTTTTAGATGAACGAATTTGAAGATTTGCTAAATAGCGTTAGCCAAGTTGAGCCTGGTGATGTTGTTAGTGCTGAAGTATTGACAGTTGATGCGACTCAAGCTAACGTTGCAATCTCTGGGACTGGTGTTGAAGGTGTCTTGACTCTTCGCGAATTGACAAACGATCGCGATGCAGATATCAATGACTTTGTGAAAGTAGGAGAAGTATTGGATGTTCTTGTACTTCGTCAAGTAGTTGGTAAAGATACTGATACAGTTACATACCTTGTATCTAAAAAACGCCTTGAAGCTCGCAAAGCATGGGACAAACTTGTAGGACGCGAAGAAGAAGTTGTTACTGTTAAAGGAACTCGTGCCGTTAAAGGTGGACTTTCAGTAGAATTTGAAGGTGTTCGTGGATTTATCCCAGCTTCAATGTTGGATACTCGTTTCGTACGTAACACTGAGCGTTTCGTAGGTCAAGAATTTGATGCTAAAATCAAAGAAGTTGATCCTAAAGAAAACCGCTTCATCCTTTCACGTCGTGAAGTTGTTGAAGCAGCTACTGCAGCAGCTCGTGCTGAAGTATTCGGTAAATTGGCTGTTGGTGATGTCGTAACTGGTAAAGTTGCTCGTATCACAAGTTTCGGTGCTTTCATCGACCTTGGTGGTGTTGACGGATTGGTTCACTTGACTGAATTGTCACACGAACGTAACGTATCACCTAAATCAGTTGTAACTGTTGGTGAAGAAATCGAAGTGAAGATCCTTGATCTTAACGAAGAAGAAGGACGCGTATCACTTTCACTTAAAGCAACAACACCTGGACCATGGGATGGTGTTGAGCAAAAATTGGCTAAAGGTGATGTAGTAGAAGGAACAGTTAAACGTTTGACTGACTTTGGTGCATTTGTTGAAGTATTGCCAGGTATCGATGGACTTGTTCACGTATCACAAATTTCACACAAACGTATCGAAAATCCAAAAGAAGCTCTTACTGTTGGTCAAGAAGTTACTGTTAAAGTCCTTGATGTTAACGCTGACGCAGAACGTGTATCTCTTTCTATCAAAGCTCTTGAAGAACGTCCAGCTCAAGAAGAAGGACAAAAAGAAGAAAAACGTGCTGCTCGTCCACGTCGTCCAAAACGTCAAGAAAAACGTGATTTCGAACTTCCAGAAACACAAACAGGATTCTCAATGGCTGACTTGTTCGGTGATATCGAACTTTAATCAAATTGATAATCACAAAATCCTTTGTTTAAAACAAGGGATTTTTCTTTTGTCTCTTTCTCATTTTTGATATAATAGTTCTATGTTAGATTCAGAAAAACAATCACAATATCAATTGTTAAATGAGGAACTCTCTTATTTACTTGAAGGTGAGAGCAATGTTCTTGCCAATCTTTCAAATGCTAGTGCCCTTCTAAAATCTCGCTTTCCGAATACTGTCTTTGCAGGGTTTTATCTGTTTGATGGTAGCGAGTTGGTTTTAGGGCCTTTTCAGGGTGGTGTTTCTTGTATTCGCATTCCGCTTGGAAAAGGCGTATGTGGAGAAGCTGCTGAGTTTCAAGAAACTGTTTTAGTTGGCGATGTGAGCACCTATCCAAACTACATTTCTTGTGATAGTATGGCCAAGAGTGAAATCGTGGTTCCCATGCTCAAGAATGGTCGATTGCTGGGTGTCTTAGACCTGGATTCTTCACTTATTGATGATTACAATGCCATTGACCGTGATTACTTGGAACAATTTGTCGCTATTTTGCTTGAGAAGACAGAATGGGACTTTACGATGTTTGAGGAGAAAGCCTAATGTATCAAGCACTTTATCGAAAATATAGAAGCCAGACTTTTTCACAACTGGTAGGTCAAGAAGTTGTGGCTAAAACCCTAAAACAAGCGGTTGAGCAGGAAAAGATTAGTCATGCCTATCTTTTCTCAGGCCCTCGTGGGACTGGGAAGACCAGTGTAGCCAAGATTTTTGCCAAGGCTATGAACTGTCCCAACCAAGTGAACGGAGAACCATGTAATAACTGTTATATCTGTCAGGCTGTGACAGAAGGAAGCTTAGAAGATGTTATCGAAATGGATGCGGCTTCAAATAATGGAGTTGATGAAATCCGAGAAATTCGGGATAAATCCACCTATGCTCCTAGTTTGGCACGTTATAAGGTCTATATCATAGACGAGGTTCATATGTTGTCTACTGGAGCTTTTAATGCGCTTTTAAAGACGCTAGAAGAACCAACTCAAAATGTTGTCTTTATCTTAGCGACCACCGAATTGCACAAGATTCCAGCAACTATTTTATCGCGTGTCCAACGTTTTGAGTTTAAATCGATTCGAACGCAAGATATCACGGCACATATTCATCATATTTTAGAAAAAGAACATATCAGTTCTGAACCAGATGCTGTAGAAATCATTGCTAGACGAGCTGAAGGTGGAATGCGGGATGCCTTGTCTATTCTGGACCAAGCCTTGAGTTTGACTCAAGGGAATGCTTTGACCACAGCTATCTCTGAGGAGATTACAGGTACCATTAGTCTATCAGCACTTGATAACTATGTAGCCGCCTTGTCTCAGCAGGATGTTCCAAAAGCGCTTGATTCTTTGAATCTTTTGTTTGAAAATGGCAAGAGCATGACTCGTTTTGTGACGGATCTCTTGCAGTATTTGCGTGATTTACTAGTTGTTCAGACAGGTGGCGAAAATACTCATCATAGTCCAGTTTTTATGGACAATCTAGCTCTTTCTCAGGAAAGTCTCTTTGAAATGATTCGCATAGCGACTGTGAGCTTGGCGGATATGAAAGCTAGCCTGCAACCTAAGATTTATGCTGAGATGATGACCATTCGTTTAGCTGAGACTAAGCCTGAACCAGTGCTTTCAGAAGCTGTCGAGAGTGAAATTTCTACACTAAGACAGGAAGTCGCTCGTCTCAAGCAAGAACTTGCTAATGCCGGAACGGTGCCTAAACAAGTGGCGCCAGTCCCTAGCCGTCCAGCCACTTCCAAGACAGTATATCGAGTAGACCGTAATAAGGTTCAGGCTATCCTACAAGAAGCTGTTGAACATCCTGATTTGGCACGGCAAAACTTGATTCGCCTCCAGAATGCATGGGGAGAGGTAATCGAAAGCTTAGCTGGTCCTGATAAGGCTCTGCTTGTTGGTTCTCAACCAGTTGCAGCAAACGAACACCATGCGATTTTAGCTTTTGAATCTAATTTCAATGCAGGGCAAACCATGAAACGGGATAACCTCAATACCATGTTTGGCAATATTCTCAGTCAAGCGGCTGGATTTTCACCTGAAATCCTGGCAATTTCCCTAGAGGATTGGAAAGAGGTTCGTGCAGCATTTTCAGCTAAAAACAAGTCTTCTCAAGCAGATCAAGAGGTAGAAGAAGAGAGCCTGATTCCAGAGGGATTCGAATTTCTGGCTGATAAAGTCATGGTCGAAGAAGACTAAAAGTGGATTTCATGGTACAATAATCCTATGACTAGACAACAATTTATCGTGATAGCACTATTTACTGCTGCTGAGACTTATTTTTTCAATGAAGCTTGGATGACGGGTCGCTATTTTATGGCAGCCTTTTGGGCCATTCTACTTTTTCGAAATTTTAGGTTAAGTTATGTAATGGGGAAAATAGTAGATGCTATTGATCAGCACCTAAACCGCAAGGATTAGTCACTAGCTTCTAAACAAAATCAAAGCCTTTTAGGCTTTTTTTTGTTATACTAGTAGAGTATATTTATGGACCTTTTCTTGTATTTTTTAGAGAAATGTAAGTGATTTCGCTAAGGATAAAGGAAGTAGGCCAGAAAAAGAAAGGAACTATCATGTCAGTATTAGAGATCAAAGATCTTCACGTTGAGATTGAAGGAAAAGAAATTTTGAAAGGGGTCAATCTGACTCTGAAAACAGGAGAAATCGCAGCTATCATGGGACCAAATGGTACTGGTAAATCGACTCTTTCTGCAGCTATTATGGGGAACCCTAACTATGAGGTTACCAAAGGTGAGGTCTTGTTTGATGGCGTAAACATCCTTGAGTTGGAAGTAGACGAGCGCGCTCGTATGGGACTTTTCCTTGCTATGCAATACCCATCTGAAATCCCTGGAATTACCAATGCTGAATTTCTTCGTGCAGCTATGAATGCTGGTAAAGAAGATGACGAGAAGATTTCAGTTCGTGAGTTCATCACTAAACTAGACGAGAAAATGGAATTGCTCAACATGAAAGAAGAAATGGCAGAGCGTTACCTAAACGAAGGCTTCTCTGGTGGTGAGAAAAAACGCAATGAAATTCTTCAACTTTTGATGTTGGAACCAACTTTTGCTCTTTTGGATGAGATTGACTCAGGTCTTGATATTGATGCCCTTAAAGTCGTATCGAAAGGTGTCAATGCCATGCGTGGTGAAGGCTTTGGTGCTATGATTATCACTCACTACCAACGTCTTTTGAACTATATCACGCCAGACGTGGTACACGTGATGATGGAAGGTCGTGTGGTCCTTTCTGGTGGTCCAGAATTGGCTGCTCGTTTGGAACGTGAAGGATACGCAAAATTAGCTGAAGAACTTGGCTACGACTACAAGGAAGAATTGTAATTCCCTCGTATCTTTTAGGAGAAGTAAATGACTAAAGAAACTATTAAACTTTTTTCAGAAATGCACGCTGAACCAAGCTGGTTGGCTGACCTCCGTCAAAAAGCTTTTGATAAGATTGAGAGTTTGGAATTACCAGTTATTGAGCGTGTCAAATTTCACCGTTGGAATCTGGGAGATGGAACCATCACAGAAAGTGAACCTTCAGCAAATGTTCCTGACTTCACGGTTCTAGATAATCACTTGAAGCTGGTGCAAGTAGGAACGCAGACTGTTTTTGAACAAACTCCAGTTGAATTGGCTGAACAAGGAGTAGTCTTTACAGACTTTCACTCAGCTTTAGAAGAAATTCCAGAACTTATCGAGGAATTCTTCATGTCATCTGTTAAATATGACGATGATAAATTAGCAGCCTACCACACAGCTTACTTTAATAGTGGTGCTGTTCTCTACATCCCTGATAATGTTGAGATTACAGAGCCAATCGAAGGTATTTTCTACCAAGACAGTGATAGCGATGTGCCATTTAACAAGCATATCCTTATCATTGCTGGTATAAACTCTAAGATTAGTTACTTAGAACGTCTAGAGTCACGAGGTGAAGGTAGTGCGAAGGCAACTGCCAATATCACAGTTGAAGTGATTGCTCGTTCTGGTGCGCAAGTGAAATTTGCGGCCATTGACCGTTTAGGTGAAAATGTCACTGCCTACATTAGCCGTCGTGGTAAGTTGGGCAATGATGCAAGTATTGACTGGGCGATTGGTGTCATGAACGAAGGAAATGTCGTTGCTGACTTTGATAGCGATTTGATTGGAAATGGTAGCCATGCGGACCTTAAGGTTGTTGCTCTTTCAAGTGGTCGTCAGGTGCAAGGAATTGACACTCGCGTAACCAACTATGGTTGTAACTCTATTGGAAATATTCTCCAACATGGGGTTATTCTTGAGAAAGCAACCTTGACCTTCAACGGTATCGGTCACATCATCAAGGGAGCTAAAGGAGCAGATGCGCAACAAGAAAGTCGAGTTCTCATGCTTTCAGACCAGGCGCGTTCAGATGCCAACCCAATTCTTTTGATTGATGAAAATGATGTTACTGCAGGTCACGCGGCTTCTATCGGACAAGTTGATCCAGAAGATATGTACTATCTCATGAGTCGTGGCTTGGATAAGGCAACTGCAGAACGCTTGGTTGTTCGTGGTTTCCTTGGCTCCGTAATTGTTGAGATTCCAGTCAAAGAAGTTCGTGAAGAAATGATTGCAACCATCGAAGAAAAATTGTCAAAACGCTAAGGGGAAGCCTATGTTAGATGTAGAAGCGATTCGCAAGGATTTTCCAATTTTAGACCAGATTGTTAATGATGAACCTCTGGTCTATCTGGACAATGCTGCGACGACACAAAAACCACTAGCAGTTCTGGAAACAATCAACCGCTACTATGAGCAGGACAATGCAAATGTTCATCGTGGGGTTCATACCTTGGCGGAGCGGGCGACAGCTTCCTATGAGGCGGCTCGTGAAACCATTCGTAAGTTTATCAATGCAAGCTCTACAAAGGAAGTACTCTTTACCAGAGGAACGACAACCAGCCTTAACTGGGTGGCACGCTTTGCTGAGGAAATCCTGACTGAGGGAGACCAGGTCTTGATTTCTGTCATGGAACACCATTCCAATATCATTCCTTGGCAGGAAGCTTGTCGAAAGACCGGAGCTGAGCTTGTCTATGTTTATCTCAAGGACGGAGCTCTGGATATGGATGACTTGCGCGCTAAATTGACTGATAAAGTCAAGTTTGTCTCCCTAGCTCACGCCTCAAATGTTCTTGGTGTGGTCAATCCGATCAAGGAAATCACGCAATTAGCCCACCAAGTTGGAGCTATTATGGTGGTGGATGGTGCTCAGTCTACGCCACATATGAAGATTGATGTCCAGGACTTGGATGTGGACTTCTTTGCTTTTTCAGGTCACAAGATGGCTGGTCCGACTGGTATCGGTGTCCTTTACGGTAAAGAAAAGTATCTGGAACAAATGTCTCCAATTGAATTTGGCGGTGAGATGATCGATTTCGTCTATGAGCAATCTGCTAGTTGGAAGGAATTGCCTTGGAAATTCGAGGCTGGAACGCCAAATATGGCAGGCGCTATTGGACTTGCTGCTGCGGTAGATTATCTTGAAAATCTTGGTATGGAAGCCATTGAAGCTCATGAACAGGAATTGATTGCATACGTCTATCCAAAATTGCAGGCCATTGAAGGTTTGACCATTTATGGTTCGCAGGACTTGGCTCAACGTTCGGGTGTCATTGCTTTTAACTTAGGGGATCTTCATCCCCACGATCTTGCGACGGCTCTGGATTATGAAGGAGTGGCTGTTCGTGCTGGTCACCATTGCGCCCAACCCTTGCTTCAGTATTTAGAAGTCCCAGCAACAGCTCGTGCAAGTTTTTATATCTACAATACCAAGGCAGATTGTGACAAACTAGTCGATGCCCTACAAAAGACAAAGGAGTTTTTCAATGGCACTTTCTAAACTAGATAGCCTTTATATGGCAGTGGTGGCAGACCATTCGAAAAATCCACATCACCAAGGAAAGTTAGAAGACGCTGAACAAATCAGTCTCAATAATCCAACCTGTGGGGATGTTATCAACCTCTCTGTCAAGTTTGATGCAGAGGACCGTTTGGAAGATATTGCTTTTCTAAATTCAGGATGCACGATTTCAACTGCCTCTGCTAGTATGATGACAGATGCCGTTTTAGGAAAAACCAAGCAAGAAATTCTAGAACTTGCAACCATCTTTTCTGAAATGGTTCAAGGTCAAAAGGATGACCGCCAAGACCAACTCGGGGATGCAGCCTTCTTGTCAGGTGTTGCCAAATTCCCGCAACGGATCAAGTGTGCAACTCTAGCTTGGAATGCCCTTAAGAAAACAATTGAAGATCAAGAAAAACAGTAAGACAAGTTTCTTTTGTCTTACGAATCAGTAGAAATGAAGAATGAAAGAAAGGATATTATGGCTGAAGAAAGAGTAGAACCAAAACCAATTGACCTTGGTGAATATAAATTTGGTTTCCATGACGATGTAGAGCCTGTCCTATCGACAGGAAAAGGATTGAACGAAGAAGTCATTCGCGAATTATCAGCTGCTAAGGGAGAACCTGAGTGGATGTTAGAATTCCGTTTGAAGTCTTATGAAACCTTCAAAAAAATGCCTATGCAAACCTGGGGAGCAGACTTGTCAGAGATTGACTTTGATGACTTGATCTACTACCAAAAACCATCTGACAAACCAGCCCGTTCTTGGGATGATGTACCTGAAAAGATTAAAGAAACCTTTGAACGTATCGGGATTCCAGAAGCTGAGCGTGCTTATCTAGCAGGTGCCTCTGCCCAGTATGAGTCAGAAGTGGTATACCACAACATGAAGGAAGAGTTCCAGAAATTGGGTATTATCTTTACAGATACGGATTCTGCCCTCAAGGAATACCCAGACTTGTTTAAACAATACTTCGCGAAGTTGGTACCACCGACTGATAACAAGTTGGCAGCCCTCAACTCTGCAGTATGGTCGGGTGGAACCTTTATCTATGTGCCAAAAGGTGTCAAGGTAGATATTCCACTTCAAACCTACTTCCGTATCAACAACGAAAATACAGGTCAGTTTGAACGTACCTTGATTATCGTTGATGAGGGAGCAAGTGTCCACTATGTAGAAGGATGTACAGCACCAACATATTCAAGTAATAGCCTGCATGCGGCCATTGTAGAAATCTTTGCCTTGGACGGAGCTTACATGCGTTATACAACCATCCAAAACTGGTCTGATAATGTCTATAACTTGGTAACGAAACGTGCTAAAGCCTTGAAAGATGCGACAGTTGAGTGGATTGATGGAAACTTAGGTGCCAAAACAACCATGAAATACCCATCTGTTTACCTAGATGGAGAAGGGGCGCGTGGTACTATGCTCTCTATCGCCTTTGCCAATGCAGGGCAACACCAAGACACGGGTGCCAAGATGATCCACAACGCTCCACACACAAGCTCCTCTATCGTGTCCAAATCCATCGCGAAAGGCGGAGGAAAGGTGGACTACCGTGGACAAGTAACCTTTAACAAGAACTCTAAGAAATCTGTTTCTCATATCGAGTGTGATACCATTATCATGGATGACTTATCAGCGTCAGATACCATTCCTTTTAATGAAATTCACAACTCGCAAGTTGCATTGGAGCACGAAGCTAAGGTTTCTAAGATTTCAGAGGAACAACTCTATTACCTCATGAGCCGTGGTTTATCAGAATCTGAGGCAACCGAGATGATTGTCATGGGATTTGTCGAGCCCTTCACAAAAGAACTTCCAATGGAATATGCAGTTGAGCTGAACCGCTTGATTAGTTATGAAATGGAAGGTTCAGTCGGATAAATCCAAAAAGGAGAAGCAAATGGGATTCTTAAAAAAATTATTTGGTAATGTTGAAAAAGCGAATAAAGGTGAAATTCCTGTCGAGGAAATTGTTCCACCTTTTACAATTGATTTAGCAGAAGAAGCAGATGATTATTGGAGACAAATGGAACAAAACCTCTTGATAAACGCTGTAAAAGCTGCTGGTGGTCCTGAGGCAGTAGAACGTGCTTTTGTTCTTACTAATTTCAAAGAAAATCAAGAAACCTTTGAGCTCTTTTATCAGGTAAATGGTCAACTTCTTTCATGGAGAGAGATGGATGCGACTGTTGTTGATAAAATCAGCAATCAACTCCTTCCGCAAGCGGCAGAAGTAGCGCGTGCAGTAAATGAAAATTATGAAGAGGCAGATGTACCAGTAATCCAGTACGCTATGCTTCAGTTTGAAACTGCAACCATGGCTTGGTTTGGTCGGAAGCTGACAACAGCTTCTCCAGAAGCACAACTGACTTTTGAAGAATTGGTATCTGGTTGGCGCGCTATTTTGGAACAAGAAGTTCCAAATCGTCCTTTAGATAGTGACCGTCCGTTCCCTTACTTTGAAGTTTAAAAAATCCCAAATCCTTAAAAAACTTTCAATGGAGTATACTGTTGAGCTTACTCGCTTGATCAGTAACAAATTGAAAGAATCAGTGGGTAAAAATGCAAATTCTGAACAGGAATCCTTTCTGTTCAGAATTTTTTTCAAAAAAGGACTTAATAAATATTCACAAAACTGCTTTTATATGGTAAAATAAAACAATTACATTTAGTGGAGATGAAGTATGAATATTTTTAGAACCAAGGATGTTAGTCTGAGACAGACAGAGATGCACCGCCATTTGAAGTTGTGGGATTTGATTCTTTTAGGAATAGGTGCTATGGTGGGGACGGGGATTTTCACCATTACAGGAACAGCAGCGGCTACCCTAGCTGGTCCATCACTAGTGATTTCCATTGTGATTTCTGCCCTGTGTGTTTCTTTATCAGCCCTCTTTTTCGCAGAATTTGCCTCTCGTGTGCCTGCTACTGGTGGTGCTTATAGTTACCTCTATGCGATTCTAGGAGAATTGCCAGCCTGGATTGCTGGCTGGCTGACCATCATGGAATTCATGACGGCTGTTTCAGGAGTAGCATCTGGCTGGGCAGCTTACTTTAAGGGATTGCTCAGTAATTATGGTATCTCCATGCCCCAAGCCTTGAATGGAACCTTTAACCCTGAACAAGGAACCTACATTGATCTTCTACCTATTTTAGTACTGACCTTGGTAACGGGATTGGTTTTATTAAATTCTAAGGCAGCTTTGAGATTTAATTCGCTTTTAGTGGTCTTGAAATTCTCAGCTCTCGCCTTATTTATCCTAGTTGGTATTTGGTACATTAAGCCTGAAAATTGGACGAATTTTGCTCCATTTGGTTTTGGTCAACTATATGGTGGAAGTACTGGGATTATGGCGGGCGCATCTTTGATGTTCTTTGGTTTTCTCGGATTTGAATCTATTTCCATGGCAGTTGATGAAATTCAAAGTCCGCAAAAAAATATTCCTCGCGGAATTGTGCTTTCTCTGACAATCGTCACCATTCTCTATGCTTTGGTTACCTTAGTATTGACAGGGATTGTTCACTACAGTAAGCTCAATGTGGACGATGCAGTAGCATTTTCATTACGGAGTATTGGTATCGGCTGGGCGGCCAATTATGTTTCGCTTGTAGCCATTCTAACCCTGATAACCGTATGTATCTCCATGACTTATGCTTTGTCTCGGATGATTTATAGCTTAGCGCGTGATGGACTTTTACCTCAAAGTTTCAAACAATTAAGCAAGACCAGTCGCGTTCCTAAAAATGCGACTCTCTTAACAGGAGTTGCTTCAGCTATTGCTGCAGGAGTGTTTCCTCTAGCCAGTATTGCAGCCTTCTTAAATATCTGTACGCTAGCTTATCTCATTTTGCTAGCCTATGGAATAATAAAACTCAGAAAGGATAAGGGTATGCCAAAAGAGGGAGAGTTTAAAACTCCTTTGGTGCCATTTTTGCCAATTCTTTCCATTCTTATCTGTGTTTCCTTTATGCTTCAATATAGTCTAGATACCTGGATTGCCTTTGGTATCGCTCTTTTAGTTGGTCTAGTCATTTACTTTACTTACGGGTTCCGCCATTCAACCCTCGCAGAAGAAGAATAAAAGCTGGGAATTCCCAGCTTTTTTAATCTTTCACATAAGTAAATCCTTCACCGAGAATTTCATGAGCCTCAGTGATGGTGATAAAGGCTTGAGGATCGATTTTGTGAATCATATCTTTCATTTTAACGATTTCGTTTCGACCAACTATACAGTAGATAATTTTTAAATCCTTTTTGCTGTAGTAGCCTTGACCAGATATAAAGGTAACGCCACGTCCGAGTTCATCGTTAATCTCTTTGGCTAATTGATCAGGATATTGGGTAATAATCATAAATCCTTTACCAGCATAACCTCCTTCGCCGATCAAGTCGATAACACGAGCGATGATAAAGTCAAATAAGAGGGTATAGGTAACTAGACGAAGATCCTGGAAGATAATCAAAATCAACATTAGGATAAAAAAGTCAATCCCAAAGAGCAATTTCCCAATCGAAATATTGGTGTATTTGTTGAGGATACGGGCAACGATATCAGAGCCACCAGTGGTTCCACCAGCATTAAAGATAATTCCTAAACCAACCCCCAGTAAGACTCCTGAGACTAAAGCGACAATGATGAGATCCCCTTGCAAGTCGATGTGCAAAGGAATGCGCTCAAAGATTGCTAGCCAAACGGAAAGTGAAATAGATCCTAGAAGGCTTGAGTAGAGGGTCTTAGGTCCAAATATCTTCCAAGCCAGGATAAATAAAGGGATATTAATTAAGAGGTTCATCAATGAGACAGGAATCTTAAAAAGATAGTAGGTAATCAAGGTAATACCTGTCGCCCCTCCCTCAAATAAATGATAAGGAACAACAAAGTAGGTAAGACCAAAGGCATAGATAGCGGCTCCAAGAATAATGGTGATAATCGGTTGAAGTTTTCGAATCATGGCTGTTCCTCACTTTTCTATAGATAGATTATACCAAAAATTCAGTTCTTTTCATCGGATCACTTATGATTTTTTATCATTTTTTTGATATAATAAAGGAGAAAATCCCAATCCTATCGAGAAGAATAGAAAGATTGAATTATGACACAAGTAAAAATTGTAACGGACTCTTCTGTTACTATCGAACCAGAAGTAGTTAAAGAATTAAATATCACCGTTGTTCCTCTATCAGTTATGATTGATAGTGTGCTTTATTCGGATGCAGATTTGAAAGAGGGAGAATTCCTTCATCTTATGCAACAAAGTAAGAATCTGCCTAAAACAAGCCAGCCCCCTGTAGGAGTGTTTGCTGAGGTCTTTGAAGAACTAGGTAAAGATGGAAGTCAAATTATCGCCATTCACATGTCCCATGCCTTGTCTGGAACTGTGGAAGCTGCTCGCCAAGGGGCCAGCCTCTCAACTGCTGATGTAACAGTTCTTGATAGTTCTTTTACAGATCAAGCAATGAAGTTCCAAGTTGTTGAAGCCGCAAAACTTGCTAAAGAAGGTAAAGATTTAGAAACGATCTTGGCTCATGTAGAGGACGTAAAAAATCATACAGAACTCTATATCGGTGTTTCGACGCTAGAAAACTTAGTTAAGGGTGGTCGTATTGGACGTGTGACAGGCTTACTAAGCTCACTCTTGAATATTCGTGTAGTAATGCAGATGAAAAACCACGAACTCCAACCAATCGCCAAAGGACGTGGAGCGAAAACTTTCAAAAAGTGGCTTGAGGAATTAACCAATACTCTTTCCCAAAAATCAGTTGCAGAAATTGGAATTTCCTATGCTGGAACGAACGAATGGGCGAATGAGATGAAGGCATTATTGCAACCTTATGTTGAGAAACCAATCTCTGTATTGGAAACTGGCTCTATTATTCAAACTCATACTGGAGAGAATGCTTGGGCGATTCTAATTCGCTACAATTCCTAAAAAAATAGAGAAAAAATGGTCAAAATAGTGTTTTTGACTTGACCTATAGTCGATTTTAGGATATGATTATATTTGTTAATTAGAAATTATTTGGAGGATTTGTTAACATGGCAAACAAACAAGATTTGATCGCTAAAGTAGCAGAAGCTACAGAATTGACTAAGAAAGATTCAGCAGCAGCAGTTGACGCTGTATTTGCAGCAGTAACTGAATACCTTGCAGCTGGTGAAAAAGTTCAATTGATCGGTTTCGGTAACTTTGAAGTTCGTGAGCGTGCTGCACGTAAAGGTCGCAACCCACAAACTGGTAAAGAAATCAAAATCGCAGCTTCTAAAGTTCCAGCATTCAAAGCTGGTAAAGCTCTTAAAGACGCTGTTAAATAATGAATTTTCAAAAAGCCTATTGTATCAAGCTTCATTGTTTGGTCGATAGGCTTTTTTTGTTTATTTGAGAAGTTGATGTTATGATTCTTTGCAAAAAGAAAAAGGTTCCCATGTTTGAGAACCTTCTTTTCATTAGTTTTTAGAAGCTGCTTGGAATTCAGGGTTTTTCCATGCTTCATCAATGATAGCTTGCAATTCCTTAGCAGATGCTTGCATTTTTTGAGTTTCAGCATCGTTCAATGGGATGTTTACTGGACGAACGATACCGTGTGCACCAACAACAGCTGGTTGACCGATAAAGACGTTTTTAACACCGTATTGACCTTCTTGGAAGACTGAAAGTGGAAGTACTGCATTTTCGTCATCAAGGATTGCTTTTGTGATACGAGCAAGTGCTACTGCGATACCGTAGTATGTAGCTCCTTTTTTGTTAATGATTGTGTAAGCAGCGTCACGAACACCTTCGAACAATTCAATCAATTCAGCTTCTTGAACGTTTTGAGTGTCTTTAAGGAATTCTTCAAGGTTTACACCAGCGATGTTAGCGTGTGACCAAACCGCAAATTCAGAATCTCCGTGTTCGCCCATGATGTAGGCGTGAACTGAACGAGCATCAACATCCAATTTTTCAGCAAGTGCTTGACGGAAACGTGCTGAGTCAAGTGAAGTACCTGAACCGATAACACGTTCTTTAGGGAATCCAGAGAATTTCCAAGTTGAGTAAGTCAAAACGTCAACTGGGTTAGCTGCAACAAGGAAGATACCATCGAAACCTGATTCAACAACTTGTGTTACGATTGATTTGTTGATAGCCAAGTTTTTACCTACAAGGTCAAGACGAGTTTCACCTGGTTTTTGAGGAGCACCTGCAGTGATAACAACAAGGTCAGCGTCTGCACAGTCAGAGTATTGAGCAGCGTAGATTTTTTTAGGTGAAGTGAAGGCAAGGGCGTGGCTAAGGTCAAGCGCATCACCAACAGCTTTTTCGTGTAATTGTGGAATTTCGATAATTCCAAGCTCTTGTGCAATTCCTTGGTTAACAAGTGCGAAAGCGTAAGATGAACCTACGGCACCGTCACCAACAAGGATCACTTTTTTGTGTTGTTTAGTTGAAGTCATTATCTAAACATCTCCTTCATTTTTTTTAGGGGAATCCCCAGACACTTTCATTCTATCACTTTTAAAAAGCTTTGTCACGAATATTCTATTCGGTTATTGATGTAAACGTTTTAGTGGTTTTCAAAGACTGAAATGAAGGACAAATTATGGTATAATATATCTAATTACTAATAGTGAAATGAGGCATTTATGAATGCAGGATAGAAATTTAGTGAATGTCAATCTGACAAAGGAGATGAAGACCAGCTTTATCGACTACGCCATGAGCGTTATCGTTGCGCGGGCCCTTCCTGATGTTCGAGATGGCTTAAAACCTGTTCACCGTCGTATTCTATACGGAATGAATGAACTAGGTGTTACACCAGACAAACCTCATAAAAAGTCAGCCCGTATTACAGGGGATGTTATGGGTAAATACCACCCACACGGAGATTCCTCTATCTATGAAGCTATGGTTCGTATGGCCCAGTGGTGGAGCTACCGTTACATGCTTGTTGATGGGCATGGAAACTTTGGTTCTATGGACGGGGACGGTGCTGCCGCGCAGCGGTACACTGAGGCACGTATGAGCAAGATTGCTCTTGAAATGCTTCGTGATATCAATAAAAACACCGTTGATTTCGTAGACAACTACGATGCTAACGAACGTGAACCCTTGGTTTTGCCAGCTCGTTTTCCAAACCTTTTGGTCAATGGAGCAACGGGTATCGCTGTTGGGATGGCAACCAATATTCCACCTCACAACTTGGGTGAAACCATTGATGCAGTGAAGTTGGTTATGGATAATCCTGAAGTGACGACTAAGGACTTGATGGAAGTCTTGCCTGGTCCAGATTTTCCGACTGGCGCTCTTGTCATGGGGAAATCAGGTATTCATAAGGCTTATGAGACTGGTAAAGGTTCCATTGTCCTTCGTTCTCGTACAGAGATTGAAACCACTAAGACGGGTCGGGAGCGCATCGTTGTAACGGAATTCCCTTATATGGTTAATAAAACCAAGGTGCATGAGCATATTGTTCGCTTGGTTCAGGAAAAACGAATTGAGGGCATTACAGCCGTACGTGATGAGTCCAACCGTGAAGGCGTTCGCTTTGTAATCGAGGTTAAACGCGACGCGTCTGCCAACGTTATCCTTAACAACCTCTTCAAGATGACCCAGATGCAAACCAATTTTGGTTTCAACATGTTGGCGATTCAAAATGGCGTGCCAAAAATCTTGTCCCTTCGTCAAATTTTGGATGCTTATATCGAGCACCAAAAAGAAGTGGTTGTTCGCCGTACTCGTTTTGACAAGGAAAAAGCAGAAGCGCGTGCGCACATCTTAGAAGGTCTTTTAATTGCACTTGACCATATCGACGAAGTGATTCGTATCATTCGTGCCAGTGAAACAGATGCGGAAGCGCAAGCTGAGTTGATGAGCAAGTTCAAGCTTTCTGAACGTCAAAGTCAAGCTATCCTTGATATGCGTCTTCGTCGTTTGACAGGATTGGAACGTGATAAGATTCAGTCTGAATATGATGAATTAATTGCCTTGATTGCAGATTTGGCTGATATTCTTGCCAAACCTGAGCGCGTGGCGCAAATCATCAAAGAGGAATTGGACGAAGTCAAACGCAAGTTTGGTGACAAGCGTCGTACGGAGTTGATGATCGGAGAAGTCTTAACTCTTGAAGATGAAGATTTGATTGAAGAAACGGATGTCTTGATTACCCTATCTAACAAGGGCTATATCAAACGTTTGGACCAAGGTGAGTTTACTGCTCAAAAACGTGGTGGCCGTGGAGTTCAAGGTACGGGGGTTAAGGATGATGACTTTGTGCGTGAGTTGGTTTCAACCAGTACCCATGATCATTTGCTCTTCTTTACCAATAAAGGACGCGTATATCGACTGAAAGGTTATGAAATTCCTGAATACGGTCGTACCGCTAAGGGCTTGCCAGTTGTCAATCTTTTGAAGTTGGACGAAGGTGAGAGTATTCAGACCATCATCAACGTTGAGTCTGAACGTAGTGATGACGCCTATCTCTTCTTTACAACTCGTCACGGTATTGTGAAGAGAACCAGTGTTAAAGAGTTCGCTAATATTCGTCAAAATGGACTTAAAGCCTTGAATCTCAAGGATGAAGACGAATTGATTAATGTCTTGCTGACAGAAGAAGATACGGATATTATCATTGGTACCAAGTTTGGTTATGCTGTTCGCTTTAATCAATCAGCTGTTCGTGGCATGAGCCGTATCGCTACAGGTGTCCGAGGAGTCAATCTTCGTGAGGGTGACACAGTAGTTGGTGCTAGCGTGATTACAAACCAAGACGAAGTTCTTATCATCACTGAAAAAGGATATGGTAAACGTACACTTGCTACTGAATATCCTACTAAAGGCCGTGGTGGTAAAGGGATGAAGACTGCCAATGTTGCTGAGAAGAATGGTCCTCTGGCAGGTCTCCTTACTGTTAAAGGAGATGAAGACTTGATGATTATCACAGATACAGGTGTCATGATCCGTACAAATGTTGCCAATATTTCACAAACGGGACGCTCAACTATGGGAGTTAAGGTGATGCGTCTAGATCAGGATGCTAAGATTGTAACCTTTACAACGGTTGCTGCGGCAGAAAAAGAAGAAGTTGGGACTGAAATTGAAACAGAAGGTGAAGCATAATGTCTCATAAAAAAACGAAAAATAAAAAGAGTAAGAAAAATAAGCGCAGAAATCTATTTATCAATATTTTAGCGGGTTTCTTAATTCTTCTTTCCTTAGCCTTGATTTTTAATTCAAAGATTCGCGATATCTTTTTGGTATGGAATACCAATAAATACCAAGTCAATCAAGTCACTAAGGAAAATATAGATGAAAACCTAAAATCCGAGGGAAATTTTGATTTTGACTCTGTTAAGTCTATTTCATCTGAAGCTGTATTGGCTTCACAATGGGATGCTCAGAAACTTCCTGTTATTGGAGGTATCGCTATTCCTGAGGTGGAGATTAACCTCCCTATTTTCAAAGGGTTGGATAATGTAAACCTGTTCTACGGAGCAGGGACCATGAAACCAGACCAAAAAATGGGGGAAGGAAACTATTCTCTAGCCAGTCACCATATCTTTACTGCTGAAAATGCCAGTCAAATGCTCTTCTCGCCTTTGGTCAATGCCAAAGCAGGTATGAAAATTTACCTGACCGATAAGGATAAAGTTTATACTTATGAGATTACAGAAGTTAAACGTGTTACACCTGACCGTGTAGATGAAATCGAAGATCGTGATGGCGTAAAAGAGATTACTTTGGTTACCTGTGTTGATTATAATGCGACCGAGCGTATAATCGTCAAAGGAATCTTTAAAGAATCAAAAGCTTATTCTGAGACTTCTGAGGATATTTTGAAGGCCTTTAATCAACCGTATAGACAACGTTATTAAGAATGAATGAACCAGTGAAGTGCTATTTCACTGGTTTTTATGTTAACAAAATAGAATCAAAATAGTTCTTATGAAAAAGGATAAGAAGGCTTAGGATAAAGATTTTTAAGATAAATATTTTAGAAATTTACGGAAAACGCTTTCTAGAAAACAAGAATTATGTTATAATTATCACAAATAAAAGTTTAGGAGTTTTTTTATGGTCTCTTCAGAATTTATTTCAAAGATTGAATTTGCTTGCAAGAAGAAAGAAAGTCTTTATAGCCAAAGCAAGTTTAAGTATGCGATTCGTTCCATGTTTGCAGGTGCTTTTATGACATTTAGTACGGCTGCAGGTGCAGTTGGTGCTGACTTGATAAATAAAATCGCACCAGGCAGTGGTCGCTTCCTCTTCCCATTCGTTTTTGCTTGGGGATTGGCCTACATTGTTTTCTTGAATGCTGAGCTGGTAACTTCAAATATGATGTTTTTGACAGCTGGTAGTTTCTTGAAAAAAATCTCTTGGAGAAAAACAGCTGAGATTTTGCTTTACTGTACCTTCTTCAATCTCATCGGAGCTTTGATAGCAGGTTGGGGCTTTGCTCATTCGGCAGCCTATGCAAATCTAACACATGATAGCTTCATTTCAGGGGTTGTAGAGATGAAGTTAGGCCGTTCCAATGAGCTAGTCTTGCTTGAAGGTATTTTAGCCAATATCTTTGTAAACATTGCTATTCTTTCATTTGTTTTGGTGAAAGACGGTGGAGCCAAACTTTGGCTTGTTTTGTCAGCAATTTACATGTTTGTATTCTTAACAAACGAACACATTGCTGCGAACTTTGCTTCTTTTGCGATTGTTAAGTTTAGTGTTGCAGCAGATTCAATTGCTAACTTTGACATACCTAATATTCTTCGTCACTGGGGTGTAACCTTTATCGGGAACTTTATCGGAGGAGGTCTCTTGATGGGCTTACCATACGCCTTCCTCAATAAAAACGAAGATACTTATGTCGATTAAAGAAATGAGCACGAGTGAATCGTGCTTTTTTGTTTGAGACGTAAGACTAGTCATAGTTGTTCCTTATATCAAAATATAGAAAAACGGTATTGGAAAAGACTAGCCCAAGATGATACAATATCCCTAATGAAGCTATTTGGAGGTCGTCTTATGACTCGTGATTTTAAATTTGAAACTCTACAATTACATGCTGGGCAAGTAGTTGATCCAGCAACTAAGTCTCGTGCAGTACCGATTTATCAAACAACATCCTTCGTTTTTGATGACACGCAAGAAGGTGCCGATTTGTTTGCCTTGAGAAAACCAGGGAACATTTATACTCGTATTACCAACCCTACAACAGCGGCATTTGAAGAAAGAATAGCTGCTCTTGAAGGTGGTGTTGGGGCACTAGCGACAGCATCAGGTATGGCTGCTGTAACCTACACTATTTTGGCGCTTGCTCACGCAGGTGACCATGTGGTGGCTGCGTCAACTATTTACGGTGGGACCTTCAACCTCTTGAAGGAAACCCTTCCTCGTTATGGGATCACAACTACCTTTGTGGATGTGGATAATTTGGAAGAAGTGGAAGCAGCTATCAATGACAATACCAAGCTTGTCTTGATTGAAACCTTGGGGAATCCCTTGATTAACATTCCTGACTTAGAAAAATTGGCTGAGATTGCGCATAAACACCAGATTCCTCTCGTTTCGGACAACACTTTTGCCACACCATATTTGATTAACGTCTTCTCTCACGGTGTAGATATTGCCATTCACTCAGCAACTAAGTTTATCGGTGGACATGGTACGACTATTGGAGGAGTGATTGTCGATAGTGGTCGTTTTGACTGGAAGGCTTCAGGGAACTTCCCTCAATTTGTTGAGGAAGACCCAAGTTACCATAACTTGAGCTATACTCGTGATGTGGGTGCAGCAGCCTTTATTATCGCTGTTCGTGTTCAATTGCTCCGTGATACAGGTGCTGCCTTGTCACCATTTAATGCCTTTCTCTTGCTCCAAGGGCTTGAAACGCTATCTCTTCGTGTCGAACGCCATGTGCAAAATGCTGAGAAAATTGTTGATTTCCTTGTCAACCATCCTAAGGTAGAGAAGGTAAATTATCCAAAACTTGCTGACAGTCCTTACCATGACTTGGCTGAGAAATATTTGCCAAAAGGTGTTGGTTCAATCTTTACCTTCCATGTTAAAGGCGGAGAGGCAGAAGCTCGCAAGGTTATTGATAATTTGGAAATCTTCTCTGACCTTGCAAACGTGGCAGATGCAAAATCTCTTGTTGTCCATCCTGCGACAACCACTCACGGTCAGTTGTCAGAAAAAGATCTAGAAGCAGCAGGTGTAACACCAAACCAAATCCGCTTGTCGATCGGTCTTGAAAATGTAGAGGATTTGATTGAAGATTTGCGTTTGGCCTTGGAAAAAATTTAAAGTAACAGATATAAACAGTGGGTTCCGACTCACTGTTTTTGATTTTCCCTCAGGCATGATATAATGGTTACAGAAGTCTAGAAAGAGGAAAGTTATGAACGAAATCAAATGTCCCAACTGTGGGGAAGTCTTTACAGTAAATGAAAGTCAGTATGCCGAACTTTTATCCCAAGTGAGAACTGCCGAGTTTGATAAGGAATTACACGAGCGAATGAAGCAGGAGCTGGCCTTGGCTGAGCAGAAGGCTATGAATGAGCAACAGACTAAACTGGCTCAAAAAGACCAAGAAATTGCGCAACTGCAGAGTCAAATCCAAAAGTTTGATACAGAGAAGGAATTGGCCAAGAAAGAAGTTGAACAGACAAGCCATGAGGCTTTATTGGCTAAGGACAAGGAAGTACTTGCCTTGGAAAACCAACTGGCTACCTTGCGTTTGGAGCATGAAAATCAACTGCAAAAGACCCTTTCTGACATAGAAAAAGAACGCGATCAAGTCAAAAATCAGCTCCTCTTGCAAGAAAAGGAAAATGAGTTATCTTTGGCTTCTGTTAAGCAAAATTACGAAGCTCAGCTTAAGGCAGCTAGTGAGCAAGTCGAATTTTACAAGAATTTCAAAGCCCAACAATCCACAAAAGCGATTGGTGAAAGTTTGGAACAGTATGCAGAGAGTGAGTTTAACAAGGTTCGTAGTTTTGCTTTTCCAAATGCCTACTTTGAGAAGGATAACAAGGTCTCTGCGCGTGGATCTAAGGGAGACTTTATCTTCCGTGAATGTGATGAAAATGGAGTGGAAATTATTTCCATCATGTTTGAAATGAAAAATGAAGCGGACGGCACAGAAAAGAAGCATAAGAATGCAGATTTTTATAAGGAATTGGACAAGGACCGTCGGGAGAAAAATTGTGAATATGCAGTTTTAGTGACCATGCTTGAGGCAGATAATGACTACTTTAACACTGGAATTGTTGACGTCAGTCACGAGTATGAAAAGATGTATGTGGTCCGTCCTCAGTTCTTTATCCAGTTGATTGGACTCTTGCGTAATGCAGCGCTTAATTCCCTTAAATACAAGCAAGAGTTGGCCTTGGTTCGCGAGCAAAATATCGATATTACACATTTTGAAGAAGACTTGGATGCCTTCAAAGTAGCTTTTGCCAAGAACTACAACTCAGCTTCGACCAACTTTGGTAAAGCTATTGATGAAATTGACAAGGCCATCAAACGGATGGAGGAAGTCAAAAAGTTCCTAACCACATCTGAAAACCAACTCCGCCTCGCTAATAACAAGTTGGAAGATGTTTCGGTTAAAAAATTGACCCGGAAAAATCCAACCATGAAAGCGAAATTTGAAGCGCTGAAGGGGGAGTGAGATTGCCTTAAAAACAGGAGTTCCTATGAAAAAAACTTTGAAATTTTCGGATATCTATATTGCATATTTGCCACTAGTTGTATTTTTTCTTAATCTCCTATATGGTCTTTTAAATATTGAAGGCGTAGGTGATACTGACTCAAGATATAATTTATTATTTGCTATTTTTGGATTGATTCCAACTATATTCGGTTATGGAATTAGTTTTTTGGCTAATCTTCTGGTGGGTATATCTTATGTGCGAAAAGCAAAAAATGAATCGGAACGCATCATTGCATTCCTATTGGTTGGAAATATTTTTTTAGCAATTTTTCTGATATTTTTGCTAAGATTTAAAATGATCGTTTCCTTTGACTTTATAAAAGATATTGACCTTTGGAGTTTCATTTTTTCATTATTTCTATTTCCATATTTAGATTGGATTTATCAAAAGGAAGACTACAATCCAAAAATAATTCGCAAGTTACTTATTCTATTTTTGATTGGTATTTTTTCTCCATTTGTAGGAAGTAGAATTCAAATCCACTTTAGAAATAATGCTAAAGTTCAACAATTAAAAGAGTTTTATTCTTCTAGGGGAATGAATTATGATGTCGCTCTTAAAAGCGTAAAAATAGAAAGTAACGTTTCAGATATTAGTATTTTTGATGTATCGGATAATGGGATAACGATTCAAGTAGGTGCTAAGTACATTCATCAAAAATTAACAGAGGTCAGTTTCATTAATGAGAATTATGGTCTTAAAGAATTCTTGAAGCTTTCTGTATCAAGCCAAGAAGAGCAGACAGTTCTGAATGATTTTAAATCTGCTGTAGAAAGTGCAATACAAAAGAAAGGCTATGATTTAGTAGTTATTGATGATAAAGAACAGCCGTTAGCTAGCCCTGGTTTTAAAATGTCAAATTCATATAGGATAACTCCTTTAATAAAAGAAAAGGCTTTTCAGAATCAAAATTCATTCAGTAAAGAAAAACAAGCTTTTAGAGGATATGCGACTCTTTCTGTTAAGGACTTTATGAAGGAGGGAGCACTTTGCTTGCATTTGACACTTAGCAAAAGCAACCTATTGGAAATAGGAGATATTGATTTTTCAAGCTTTCCAGATGGATATTACAACATAAATACTGACTCCTTTTCGGTTGTTAATGGAAAGTATAAGCGGCTTGAAAATGATGATAATTTTGAATATATTTTACCAATTGAGTCGGGTAAACTATTTTACTCTGAGGATTTATATGATATTAAAAAAATTGATTTAAACAATGGGGAATAGAAGTGAAAGGGAAATTAGAAAGCAACACATGAACGGTATTATCAACTTAAAAAAAGAAGCGGGGATGACCTCGCATGATGCGGTTTTTAAACTGCGTAAGATTTTGGGAACCAAGAAAATTGGTCATGGTGGAACCTTAGATCCGGATGTGGTGGGTGTTTTGCCGATTGCGGTTGGCAAGGCGACCCGCATGGTCGAGTTTATGCAGGACGAGGGCAAGGTCTATGAGGGGGAAATCACTCTCGGCTATTCCACGACTACTGAGGATGCCAGTGGAGAAGTGGTCGCAGAGACCCCTGTTTTATCGCCCTTGGATGAAAAGCTTGTCGATGAAGCAATCGCTAGTTTGACTGGGCCTATTACCCAGATTCCTCCTATGTATTCGGCTGTCAAGGTCAATGGTCGTAAGCTCTATGAGTATGCGCGTGCTGGTCAGGAAGTGGAACGTCCAGAACGTCAGGTGACCATTTATCAATTTGAACGAACAAGTCCGATTTCTTATGAGGATCACCTTGCACGTTTTACATTTCGTGTGAAATGTAGTAAGGGGACTTATATCCGTACTTTGTCAGTTGATTTGGGAGAGAAGCTGGGTTATGCGGCCCATATGTCCCATTTGACTCGGACGAGTGCAGCAGGTTTACAACTGGAGGATGCTCTTACCTTGGACGAAATTGCTGCAAAAGCGGAGGCTGGCCAACTGGACTTTCTCCATCCTCTAGAGATTGGTACAGGGGACCTTGTCAAAGTTTTCCTAACTCCAGAACAAGCTACAGAAGTGCGCTTTGGTCGTTTTATCGAGTTAGACCAAACAGAACAAGAAGTGGCTGCTTTTGAAGGTGATAAATTGCTTGCCATTTTAGAAAAAAGGGACAATTTCTACAAACCAAGAAAGGTTTTTGGCTAGTCTAACTGGAGTGTGGGGATGGATTTGTTTCCCCTAGACTATCCAAATCAGACTATAAATTTTGCAAAAAATGTGATAGAATAGACGACGGATAAAAAAACGGAGGATAGCATGCAAAATAGACCAATCATTATCGGAGTGACAGGTGGTTCTGGTGGTGGTAAGACCAGTGTTTCAAGAGCCATTTTATCGCATTTTCCTGATGAAAAGATTTCCATGATTGAGCATGATTCGTACTACAAGGATCAGTCTCACTTGACCTTTGAAGAGCGCGTCAAAACCAACTACGACCATCCTTTTGCCTTTGATACAGACTTGATGATCGAGCAGATTAAGGAATTGTTGGCAGGGCGCCCAGTAGACATTCCAACTTATGACTATACAGAGCATACGCGGAGTAGCAAGACCTATCGTCAGGAGCCTCAGGATGTCTTTATCGTTGAGGGGATTCTGGTCTTGGAGGATAAGCGCCTGCGCGATTTGATGGATATCAAGATTTTTGTGGATACAGATGATGATGTGCGCATTATTCGTCGTATCAAGCGAGATATGGAGGAGCGTGGACGTAGTCTGGATAGCGTTATTGATCAGTATTTGGGTGTGGTCAAACCTATGTACCACCAGTTTATCGAGCCGACCAAGCGTTATGCTGATATCGTCATTCCTGAGGGAGTCAGCAATACAGTTGCTATCGACCTTTTGACCACTAAGATTGCAAAGATTTTGGAAGAAGCGCGAAACAGCAAATAATCAGATGAGGAGGCCTAGCCTCCTTTTTCTATTTTTCCTTTAGTTTCAGTAGGAAAAAGGTGATTTTTAAGCATGTTTTTGGTATAATAATACCCATGGAAAAGCAAGAAAATGAATAGTAGGTGGAGATGGAAAAGTATTTATCGGTAACAACTTTGACCAAGTATCTGAAAATGAAATTCGATAAAGACCCTTACTTGGAACGGGTCTATTTAACTGGTCAAGTTTCCAACTTTCGTAAACGACCTACTCACCAATATTTCTCCCTAAAGGATGACCATGCAGTTATTCAAGCGACCATCTGGTCAGGGATCTATCAGAAATTAGGTTTCGACCTGGAAGAAGGTATGAAGATCAATGTAATTGGGCGTGTGCAGGTTTATGAACCCAGTGGGAGCTACTCTATCATCATTGAAAAGGCTGAGCCTGATGGGGTTGGGGCGCTCGCGATTCAGTTTGAACAACTTAAGAAAAAATTGACGGAAGAAGGTCTATTTCAAGAGAGATTCAAGCAACCTCTTCCCCAGTTTGCTAAGCGAATCGGTGTGGTAACCAGTCGCAGTGGAGCTGTTATTCGAGATATTATCACGACCGTCAGCAGACGCTTTCCAGGTGTTGACATTCTTCTCTATCCGACCAAGGTGCAAGGTGATGGAGCTGCGGAGGAAATTGCTCGAAATATTGCGCGCGCCAATCAACGTGAGGACCTAGATGTTCTCATCATTGGTCGTGGTGGGGGTTCCATCGAGGATCTCTGGGCCTTTAACGAAGAAATTGTGGTACGAGCCATTTTTGAATCTCGTTTGCCAGTTATTTCTAGTGTTGGGCATGAGACAGATGTGACCTTGGCGGATTTTGTAGCGGATCGTCGTGCTGCGACGCCAACAGCTGCGGCTGAATTGGCAACGCCTGTGACCAAGTTGGATCTCTTGAGCCATTTACAAAATCAAGAAAAACGAATGGCAACAGCAGTCCGAAATGTCCTATCTAAGAAACAAGAAGCTCTGAAAAAATGCAGTCAGTCAGTCATCTTTAGACAGCCAGAGCGCTTGTACGATGGATATTTGCAACGGTTAGATCAACTACAACTGCGATTAAAACAAAGTTTGCGAACACGGATTTCTGATAATAAACAGCTAGTCCAAGCAAGGATGCATCAACTAGTCCAATTATCACCTATAACCAAAATCCAGCGTTATCAAGACCGTTTAGGTCAGTTGGGCAAGCTCCTACGTAGCCAAATGGCGCTGGTTTATGATGCCAAGGTTGCTGAAGTCAAGAGACTTTCAGAAGCTCTACTGATGTTGGATACCAGTCGAATAGTTGCGCGTGGCTATGCAATTGTCAAAAAAGAAGAGTCAGTTGTGGATTCGGTTGAGAAGTTGAAGAAAAAAGACCAAGTGACGCTTTTGATGCGAGATGGTCAGGTAGAATTAGAGGTTAAAGATGTCAAAACAAAAGAAATTTGAAGAAAATCTAGCAGAACTGGAGACCATTGTCCAAAGTTTAGAAAATGGTGAAATCGCTCTGGAAGATGCGATTGCGGCCTTTCAAAAGGGCATGGTCTTGTCAAAAGAGCTCCAAGCGACGCTGGACAAGGCTGAAAAGACCTTGGTCAAGGTCATGCAAGAAGACGGAACAGAAAGTGATTTCGAATGAAGAAGCAAGAAAAATTAGCTCTTGTCGAGTCGGCTTTGGAAAATTTTTATGGAGACCAGCAGTTTGCTTCTAGTTTACGAGAAGCTGTTCTCTATTCCATTCATGCTGGTGGTAAGAGAATTCGGCCTTTTCTCTTGCTAGAGGTTCTGGAAGCCTTGCAAGTAGTTATCCAACCAGCACATGCTCAAGTAGCCGCGGCCTTGGAAATGATTCATACAGGGAGCTTGATTCACGATGATCTTCCTGCCATGGATGATGATGATTACCGTCGTGGTCGGTTGACCAATCATAAGAAATTTGGCGAAGCGATGGCAATATTGGCAGGAGATGCTTTGTTCTTAGATCCCTATGCCTTGATAGCGCAGGCAGATTTGCCAAGTCAGATCAAGGTGGACTTGATTGTCAACTTATCCCTTGCTTCAGGAAGTCTAGGCATGGTTGCAGGGCAGGTTTTAGATATGGAAGGCGAACACCAGCATTTGTCCTTGGAAGAACTCCAGACCATTCATGCCAATAAGACTGGAAAATTACTAGCCTATCCTTTCCAAGCCGCCGCTATCATAGCAGAATTAGCGCCTGAAATCCAAGCAAAACTGAAAACGGTTGGTGAATTAATCGGACTGGCCTTTCAAGTCAGAGATGATGTGCTGGATGTAACAGCTAGTTTTGAGGAAATCGGCAAGACTCCGCAAAAGGATTTACAGGCAGAAAAGTCGACCTACCCAGCCTTGTTAGGCTTGGAGGAGGCGACTGCCTTTTGTAACCAAACTCTGGATCAAGCCAAGGCTAAATTAGAAGAAATTGCCCAGCAGGTTCCCTTTGAAACAGAATCGATTGTGAAAGTAGTAGAAAGTTTGAGAATCAATGGCTAAGGAAAGAGTGGATGTACTAGCTTATAAACAGGGCTTGTTTGAAACGCGAGAACAGGCCAAGCGCGGCGTCATGGCTGGACTAGTCGTAGCAGTTCTTAATGGAGAACGCTTTGATAAACCAGGAGAAAAAATCCCAGATGACACTGAGCTAAAACTCAAAGGTGAAAAACTCAAGTATGTCAGTCGTGGTGGTCTAAAACTGGAGAAGGCCTTGCAGGTATTTGATTTGTCAGTGGAGGGAGCGACAACGATTGATATTGGGGCCTCCACTGGAGGATTTACTGACGTCATGTTGCAAAATGGTGCTGAGTTGGTCTTTGCAGTCGATGTCGGTACCAATCAGTTGGCTTGGAAATTGCGCCAAGACCCACGAGTTGTCAGCATGGAGCAGTTTAATTTTCGTTATGCTGAAAAGACTGATTTTGAGCAGGAACCAAGCTTTGCCAGTATTGATGTGAGTTTCATTTCCCTCAGTCTGATCTTACCAGCCTTGCACCGTGTCTTGGCAGATCAAGGGCAGGTGGTAGCACTTGTTAAGCCTCAGTTTGAAGCAGGTCGTGAGCAAATAGGGAAAAATGGAATCATTCGAGATGCCAAGGTTCATCAAACTGTCCTTGAATCTGTCACTGCTATGGCGGTTGAACAAGGTTTTTCAGTGGTTGGATTAGACTATTCACCAATCCAAGGAGGACATGGAAACATCGAATTTCTGGCATATTTGAAAAAGGAAGAGGGAGCAAGCAATCAAGTTGCCCCCAAAATAGAAAAAGTTGTAGAGAGAGCACATAGAGAATTTAAAGATGAATAAAAAAGAGAGACTTGAAAAAATTAGAAGATTTGTTACGGATTATCAAATCGGGACTCAGGAAGAAATCGTTGAGCATTTGAAGGAAGAAGGTATTTCTGCTACGCAAGCCACTGTCTCAAGAGACATCAAGGAACTTGGGATTGTTAAAATTCCTTTGAAGAACAACACATATATCTATGAGTTGCCAAAATCAGTCGTCAAAAGTTTGCAGTTGGCTGAGGACAATATTGTGAGTTCTGAGTTAATGGGAAATATGATCAACCTTGCTGTCATTCCTGGAAATACTATTTTTGTGAAGAGTCAGTTGGTTGCAGCATTTTCTGAACAGATTTTTAGCTGTCTAGCTGATGATGATTCTATCTTAATTGTAGCTAGAACAGCAGAGGCAGCTGAAGAAATTGTTGAACAAGTCAAAAAATGGTAGGTCAGTATGTTACTTGAAATTTCGATAAAAAACTTTGCCATTATTGAGGCGATTTCGCTCAATTTTGAAAAGGGTATGACTGTTTTGACCGGGGAAACGGGTGCTGGAAAGTCTATCATTATCGACGCTATGAATCTCATGTTGGGGGCTCGTGCAACAACAGACGTTATTCGTCAAGGTGCGCCAAAGGCAGAGATTGAGGGGCTTTTCTCGGTTGAAAATAGTCGCCTTTTACAGGAACTTTTTGAAGATCAAGGTTTGGAAATGGGTGATGAAATTATCATCCGGCGTGAAATTTTGCAAAATGGTCGTAGTGTTAGTCGCGTGAATGGCCAGATGGTCAATCTTTCTGTTTTGCGTGCTATTGGGCAACACCTTGTGGATATCCATGGTCAGCATGACCAAGAGGAGTTAATGCGTCCACAGCTTCACATCCAGATGTTGGATGAGTTTGGTGATGTAGCTTTCTTGGAGCTGAAGGAGACCTATCAGACGAGCTTTGATGCCTATCGCAAAAAGCGTAAGCAGGTTCTAGAAGTCAAGAAAAACCAGCAGGAACATAAGGCTCGTATTGAGATGTTGGAATTTCAAATGGCAGAGATTGAGGCAGCGAACTTGCAGGCTAGTGAAGACTTGGCTCTCAACCAAGAACGAGATAAACTCCTCAATCATAAGAATATTGCAGATACGCTAACCAATGCCTACAGTATGTTGGACAATGAGGAATTCTCCAGTCTTGCTAATGTCCGTTCAGCCATGAATGACATGGAAAGTGTTGAAGAATACGATCCTGAATACCGTGAAATTTCAAGTTCTCTATCAGATACCTACTATGTTTTAGAAGATATTACCAAGCGTTTAGAAGATATTATTGAGGACTTGGATTTTGATGGCAATCGCCTCATGCAGGTTGAAAATCGCCTAGATCTTCTGAATACTATTACCCGCAAGTATGGTGGAACTGTGGACGACGTTTTGCTTTATTTTGCCAAGATTACGGATGAGTACAATCTCTTGACTGGAAATAACCTTTCTTCCGAAGATATGGAAGCAGAGCTCAAGAAATTGGAAGTTAATCTTGTCGATTTGGCAGGGCAACTTGCATCAGCTCGTCATGACTTGGCCCAGCAACTCGAAGCCGAGATTAAGCAAGAACTTCAGGACCTCTATATGGAGAAGGCACAGTTCCAGGTTCGCTTCAGCAAGGGCAAATTTAGTCGTGAGGGGAATGAAATGGTCGAATTTTACATTTCCACCAACCCTGGTGAAGACTTTAAGCCTTTGGTTAAGGTTGCGTCTGGTGGGGAATTATCCCGTCTCATGCTAGCTATCAAGTCAGCCTTTTCTCGTAAGGAAGGAAAGACCAGTATTGTCTTTGATGAGGTGGATACTGGAGTTTCAGGTCGTGTAGCCCAGGCCATTGCGCAAAAGATTCATAAGATTGGTCAGCATGGCCAAGTCTTAGCAATCTCTCACTTACCTCAAGTAATTGCGATCGCGGATTATCAATTCTTTATTGAGAAGATTAGCGATGAGCATTCAACTGTTTCCACAGTTCGTTTGCTTACCCTTGAAGAACGAGTAGAGGAAGTAGCTAAGATGTTGGCTGGGGAAAATGTAACCGAAGCTGCCCTTACCCAAGCCAGAGAATTATTGCAAACGAGGATGAAATAAATGACAGACTATTATGTAATTGGAGATGTTCACGGGAAAGCAGGTATGTTAGAAGATCTGCTCAAAACCTGGGATGGTCAAACTCAGTTGCTCTTTCTAGGGGATTTGATTGACCGTGGTGAAGACAGTCGCCGTGTTCTAGAAATGGTCAAGGATTTGGTCGACAATCATGGAGCTATCTGTCTATCAGGAAACCATGAGTATATGTTTCTGACTTGGCTCGATGATCCAGAAGAAAGCTATGACCATTATCGTCGCAATGGTGGAGATACAACTATTAACTCAATCCTAGGTCGTCCCTTGGATGCACCAGTTGATGGCGTAGAAGATGCCAAGCGCGTTGCGACTGAAGCAGCAGACTTGGTCGAATTTATTCGTCAAATGCCATTTGTAGTAGAGACAGACAAGTATATCTTTGTTCATGCGGGTATTGACTTGACCTTGGATGATTGGCATGAAACAACAGATTACAAGAAAGTCTGGCTCAGAAAGCCATTCCACGAAGCCGAAAATCATACTGGGAAAACCATTGTCTTTGGGCATACACCAGTTTATGGCTTACTGAAGCAAGACCGAGGTACAGCTGAGCTTTGGATAACAGAGGATGGCAAGATTGGCATGGATGGAGGAGCTGTCTATGGTGGTGTCCTTCATGGGATCGTCTTTACAGACCAAGGAATGACAGAACACCACTTTATCGAAAATGATGGCTTTATTGCCGAAGATTAGTACTCCTAGCAGGGTATGGTCTTGTCAAAATGTTAAAAACAATTTATAATTAATAGATACCCTGAAAGGAAGAGTATCATGAACTTAGAAGATTTGAAAAAACGACAGGAGAAGATTCGGAACTTCTCTATTATCGCCCATATTGACCATGGGAAATCAACCCTAGCAGACCGCATTTTGGAAAAGACGGAGACGGTTTCTAGTCGTGAAATGCAAGCCCAACTTCTGGATAGTATGGATCTTGAGCGTGAACGTGGAATTACCATTAAACTCAATGCCATTGAGCTTAATTACACTGCGAAAGATGGTGAGACCTATATTTTCCACTTGATTGACACGCCAGGGCACGTGGACTTTACCTATGAAGTGTCGCGTTCGCTAGCTGCCTGTGAAGGAGCGATTTTGGTGGTTGATGCGGCCCAAGGGATTGAGGCGCAAACTCTTGCTAACGTTTATCTAGCCTTGGACAATGATTTGGAAATCTTGCCCGTCATTAACAAGATTGACCTTCCAGCAGCTGATCCAGAGCGTGTGCGTACAGAGATTGAGGATGTCATTGGACTAGATGCCAGCGAAGCGGTCCTGGCTTCAGCAAAAGCTGGTATTGGAATTGAAGAAATTCTTGAGCAAATCGTAGAGAAAGTTCCCGCACCAACTGGTGATGTAACGGCGCCACTCAAAGCATTGATTTTCGACTCCGTTTACGATGCTTATCGAGGGGTTATCCTTCAAGTGCGTGTCATGGATGGAGTTGTCAAACCTGGCGATAAGATTCAGCTCATGAGCAATGGCAAGACCTTTGATGTGACTGAGGTGGGAATTTTCACACCGAAAGCAGTTGGTCGTGATTTCCTTGCGACTGGTGATGTTGGTTATATTGCGGCTTCCATCAAGACGGTTCAAGATACGCGTGTTGGTGATACAGTGACCCTAGCAAGCAATCCTGCCGCAGAACCGCTAGATGGATACAAGCAGATGAATCCTATGGTCTTTGCGGGTCTTTATCCAATCGAATCAAACAAGTACAATGACCTTCGTGAAGCCCTTGAAAAGTTGCAGCTCAACGATGCCAGCCTGCAGTTTGAACCAGAAACATCTCAGGCCCTTGGATTTGGTTTCCGTTGTGGATTCCTTGGACTTCTCCATATGGATGTTATCCAGGAACGTTTGGAGCGTGAGTTCAATATTGACCTTATCATGACAGCTCCGTCTGTTATTTACAAGGTTAACCAAACTGACGGTGAGTCTATGGATGTGTCTAACCCCTCTGAATTTCCAGATCCGACTAAGATCGCGACCATTGAAGAACCGTATGTCAAGGCGCAAATCATGGTACCGCAGGAGTTTGTCGGAGCGGTTATGGAACTAGCTCAGCGTAAGCGTGGGGACTTTGTGACCATGGACTATATTGATGATAATCGTGTCAATGTTATCTATCAAATTCCGCTTGCTGAAATTGTCTTTGACTTCTTTGATAAGCTCAAGTCTTCGACGCGTGGTTATGCAAGTTTTGACTACGAATTGTCAGAGTATCGTCCGTCTAAGCTAGTCAAAATGGATATCCTTCTCAATGGTGATAAGGTCGATGCCCTCAGCTTTATCGTTCACAAGGACTTTGCCTACGAACGTGGGAAACTCATTGTTGATAAGCTCAAGAAAATCATCCCTCGTCAACAATTTGAGGTACCAATCCAAGCAGCTATTGGGCACAAAATCGTGGCTCGTACTGATATCAAGGCTCTTCGTAAGAACGTACTTGCCAAATGTTATGGTGGTGACGTTTCTCGTAAACGCAAACTCCTTGAAAAACAAAAAGCTGGTAAGAAACGCATGAAAGCCATTGGATCAGTAGAAGTCCCACAAGAAGCCTTCCTTAGCGTCTTAAGCATGGATGAAGAATAGAAATAAAAAATAAAACTCTTGAAGATTTTTCAAGAGTTTTTGCTTTAAATGAGAGCTATAAAATCGGAAACTAACAGAATCGATTAGGTTAGAATTTGACAGAAGTCCTTATTTTTCTTATAATGCAGATGGAAAGGTGGTAAGATGAAAAAATTATTAATTTTAGGTACTGTAGTTACTGTTAGTGTTTTTCTAGCTTCATGCTCCAATAAATCGCAAACAGCAACCGAAGAAAGTTCGACTGCGGTTGTTAGTTCTTCAAGCGGTCAGGAAACGAGTAGCACTAGTTCTGCTGTTTCTGAAGCGAAAAAGGAAGAGACGCAAATCATCGGTTCGAATGAATATGGATTTGTCAAGGTACCCAAATCATGGGTTCGATTCCATGAAGTAGAAGGTGGAAATGATATACAGTATAGTGATGGAACAGATATCAACATTGTTACGCTGAATACCTTCAAGGCTGTTCAGTTCAATATCAGCGAAGAAGAATATGCTAAACTGGATGTTGTGACAGTCTCATCTAGTATTTTAACTTCCAAAGAACAAAGCTCTGATTTTAGTAAGGTCTGGGGCTCCAAATCGACCATTGGAGGTTATGAAGCCTATGTTGTCAATGCAATTGCTAAGTCAGGAAAATACCTCGTTACCTGGGTCTTCCGATCAAATGATGGTAAAATCCGCTATGTTTCACTTGAAGGGGATGGGGAAGCTTTAAAAACAATCTTACCGATGGTTGAAAGTAGCTGGTCAACTACTAAATCTGAATAAATGAAAAAAAGAAGATCCTTGGTCTTCTTTTTATTTTTTTTTACGAATAGATAGATGAGTAGAAAAAGAAATGGAGTTGTATATGAAAATCACAAACTATGAGATTTACAAATTGAGAAAAGCTGGCTTGACCAATCAACAGATTCTAACTGTCCTTGAATATGACGAGACTGTAGATCAGGAGCTCTTGCTAGGTGACATTGCAGAAATATCGGGATGCCGTAATCCTGCTGTCTTTATGGAACGCTATTTCCAGATAGATGATGCACAGTTGGAGAAGGAGTTCCAAAAATTCCCATCCTTCTCGATTCTTGATGACTGTTATCCTTGGGATCTGAGTGAGATTTATGATGCTCCAGTGCTCTTGTTTTATAAAGGAAATCTGGACTTGTTGAAGTTTCCAAAGGTTGCTGTTGTGGGGAGTCGTTCATGTTCGAGTCAGGGAGCAAAGTCGGTTCAGAAAGTCATTCAAGGTTTGGAAAACGAGTTAATCGTGGTCAGTGGTTTAGCCAAAGGGATTGATACGGCTGCCCATATGGCTGCACTCCAGAATGGAGGAAGAACGATTGCTGTGATTGGAACAGGATTGGATGTTTTTTATCCCCGAGCCAATAAACGTTTGCAGGAACACATTGGTAATCACCATTTGGTACTTAGCGAGTACGGACCTGGTGAGGAAGCCTTGAAATTTCACTTTCCAGCTCGTAATCGCATCATTGCTGGCCTTTGCCGTGGTGTGATCGTTGCAGAGGCAAGGATGCGTTCTGGTAGTCTTATTACCTGTGAGCGAGCTATGGAAGAAGGACGCGATGTTTTTGCCATTCCAGGAAACATTCTAGATGGCCATTCAGATGGCTGTCACCACCTGATTCAAGAGGGAGCAAAGCTGATTTCCAGCGGTCAAGATGTACTTGCTGAGTTTGAATTTTAAGGAGAAATTTGTTCACTTAGATAAACTTTTCTTCTATATATAGGATTTAGGTCTTGACAGCTATAGAAAAATGGTTTACACTTTATAAAGTTTATTACTTTGAAAAGGTGTGATAGTGTGGCTACGGCAACAAAGAAGAAAAAATCAACAGTTAAAAAAAATCTAGTCATCGTGGAGTCGCCTGCTAAGGCGAAAACGATTGAGAAATATCTAGGCAGAAATTATAAGGTTTTAGCCAGTGTCGGGCATATCCGTGATTTGAAAAAATCCAGTATGTCAGTCGACATTGAAAATAACTATGAACCACAGTATATTAATATCCGAGGAAAAGGTCCTCTCATCAATGACTTAAAAAAAGAAGCTAAAAAGGCCAATAAAGTCTTTCTGGCGAGTGACCCGGACCGTGAAGGAGAAGCAATTTCCTGGCATTTGGCTCACATTCTCAACTTGGATGAGAATGATGCCAACCGTGTAGTCTTTAATGAAATCACCAAAGACGCAGTAAAAAATGCCTTTAAAGAACCTCGCAAGATTGATATGGACTTGGTCGACGCCCAACAAGCTCGTCGAGTCTTAGACCGCTTGGTAGGGTATTCGATTTCGCCTATTTTGTGGAAAAAGGTCAAGAAGGGCTTATCAGCTGGACGCGTGCAGTCTGTTGCCCTTAAGCTAATTATTGACCGTGAAAATGAAATCAATGCCTTCCAACCGGAAGAATACTGGACAATTGATGGTGTCTTTAAGAAGGGAACCAAGCAATTTCAGGCTTCTTTCTATGGTATGAATGGCAAAAAGATGAAATTGACCACCAATGAAGAAGTCAAAGAAGTCTTGTCCCATTTGACTAGCAAAGATTTCAAAGTAGACCAGGTGGATAAGAAAGAACGCAAACGCAATGCGCCACTACCTTATACGACTTCAACCATGCAGATGGATGCTGCTAACAAAATCAATTTCCGTACTCGAAAGACTATGATGGTGGCTCAGCAGCTTTATGAAGGGATCAATATCGGATCAGGTGTGCAAGGTTTGATTACCTATATGCGTACAGACTCGACTCGTATCAGTCCTGTGGCTCAGAACGAAGCAGCAAGCTATATTAACGACCGCTTTGGTAGCAAGTATTCCAAGCATGGTAGCAAGGTCAAGAATGCCTCAGGTGCTCAGGATGCCCACGAAGCCATTCGCCCATCTAGTGTCTTTAACACACCAGAAAGCATCGCTAAGTATTTGGACAAAGACCAGCTCAAGCTCTATACTCTTATCTGGAACCGTTTTGTGGCTAGCCAGATGACAGGCGCTATCTTTGATACCATGGCTGTTAAGCTTTCTCAAAATGGGGTTCAGTTTGCGGCAAATGGAAGCCAAGTTAAGTTTGATGGTTATCTTGCTATCTACAACGACTCTGACAAGAACAAGATGTTGCCAGATATGGCTGTTGGAGATGTGGTCAAGCAGGTCAATAGCAAGCCAGAACAACATTTCACTCAACCGCCAGCTCGCTATTCGGAAGCGACTCTTATCAAGACCTTGGAAGAAAATGGAGTTGGACGTCCGTCAACCTACGCTCCGACCATTGAAACCATCCAAAAACGTTACTACGTTCGTCTGGCAGCTAAACGTTTTGAACCAACAGAGTTGGGAGAAATTGTCAATAAACTCATTGTTGAATATTTCCCAGATATCGTAAACGTTACCTTCACAGCTGAGATGGAAGGAAAACTAGATGATGTCGAGGTTGGAAAAGAGCAGTGGCAACGGGTCATTGATGAATTTTATAAACCATTCTCTAAAGAAGTGGCCAAGGCTGAATCCGAAATGGAAAAAATCCAGATCAAGGATGAGCCAGCTGGATTTGACTGTGAAGTTTGTGGTAATCCAATGGTGATTAAGCTCGGTCGTTTTGGTAAATTCTATGCTTGTAGTAATTTTCCAGACTGCCGTCATACACAAGCGATTGTCAAAGAGATTGGTGTCGAGTGTCCAAGCTGCCATCAAGGACAAATCATTGAACGCAAAACCAAACGCAATCGTATCTTCTATGGTTGCAATCGTTACCCAGAATGTGAATTTACTTCCTGGGACAAACCAATTGGACGTGATTGTCCAAAATGCGGACACTTCCTTGTGGAGAAAAAGGTCCGTGGTGGTGGTAAGCAGGTTGTATGTAGTAATGGCGACTACGAAGAGGAAAAAATTAAATAAAATGCAGAGTCCTGAAAATGAATTTCAGGCTCTTTTTTTGTTGATGCTTGACAAATTTCCCCCTTGTGTGCGAAACTAGAGGAAGAGTAATTTATCTAGGAGAAATCATGCGTATCATTTATCTCTGTATTGGCTTTATTTCACTGGCTTTAGCTGTTATTGGAGTTGTCCTACCGCTTTTACCAACAACCCCCTTTCTTTTGTTAGCTATTGCTTGCTTTTCAAAATCTTCTAAGCGTTTTGAAGACTGGCTTTATCATACAAAGCTTTATCAGACTTATGTAGCGGACTTTCGGGAAACCAAGTCAATCGCGCGTGAACGAAAGAAAAAAATTATCGTATCTATCTATATCTTGATGGGGATTTCTATTTATTTTGCCCCTCTTTTACCAGTCAAAATCGGTCTGGGAGCCCTGACTATCTTTATTACCTACTATCTCTTTAAAGTCATTCCTGACAAAGAATAGATAAAAATAGTAGTTATTTGCCTTGATAAAAATGAAAGCCTATTTAAAATAATATGATATAATAAATTCAAAGAAAACATCAAGGAGAATCAAATGATTTACGAATTTTGTGCTGAAAATGTGACCTTGCTTGAAAAAGCGATGCAGGCTGGAGCTCGTCGAATCGAACTTTGTGACAATCTAGCAGTAGGAGGAACAACACCTAGTTATGGAGTGACAAAGGCAGCGGTTGAACTGGCAGCTAACTACGACACCACCATCATGACTATGATTCGTCCCCGCGGTGACGACTTTGTCTATACTGATCTTGAAATAGCGATCATGCTAGAAGATATTCGTTTGACTGCACAGGCTGGAAGTCAAGGGGTTGTTTTTGGGGCATTAACTGCTGATAAAAAGTTGGATAAGCCTAATCTTGAGAAGCTGATTGCCGCATCTAAAGGAATGGAAATTGTCTTTCACATGGCCTTTGATGAATTGAGTGATGAAGACCAGTTGGAAGCCATTGACTGGCTCAGCCAAGCTGGTGTTACCCGTATCCTAACTCGTGCTGGAGTTTCTGGGGACTCACTAGAAAAACGTTTCGCTCATTATCACAGAATTTTGGAACATGCAGCTGGTAAAATTGAAATTCTACCAGGTGGGGGGATTGACTTGGATAACCGCCAAACCTTTATCGACCAGCTGGGTGTGACACAATTGCACGGAACCAAGGTTGTTTTTTAAAAAATAGAAAGGAACTGCTAGCTTTTGGTAGCAGTTTTCACTTATGTTTGAAATTTTTAACTCCTATCAGTTTAATAAAGAAAAAGCCCATGCCTATGGTTTTGTAGAAAATGGTGAAATCTGGACCTACAGTTGCCAGATTTTGCAGGGTGACTTTTCCATGACAGTCTCTATCACTCCTGATAATGTGAGCTTTCAGGTTTTTGATCAGGAAACGGGTGACCTTTATCCTCAAGTACATATGAAAAGTATGCGGGGAAGTTTTGTTGCAAGTGTCCGTGAGGCTTGTTTGGAGATTCTTTACCAGATTCGGAAGGCTTGCTTTGATGTACAGGATTTTATCTGCCCTCAGACTAAGCGTATCATGGATCAGATTCAGGAAAAGTATGGTAATCAGTTGGAGTATCTGTGGGAAAAGTCTCCTGATACAGCTGTATTGCGCCATGAAGGTAATCAAAAATGGTATGCTGTTTTGATGAGAATCCCATGGGATAAGCTGGAGAAGGGGAGAAAAGGGCTAGTCGAAGCAGTCAATATCAAACACGACCAAGTAGCTGACTTGCTTTCAAAAAAAGGCATTTATCCAGCCTTTCATATGAACAAACGCTACTGGCTTAGTCTGGCGCTTGATGATAGTTTGCAAGATGAAGAAGTGATAGAACTCATCGAAAAAAGTTGGAACTTGACTGTGAAAAAATAAGGAAATTCGCTTGAGTTTTCAAATACTTTCAATTAGCAAAATATTCTTTACTGAAGAAATTTTCAGAAAATAATGGATTTTTTCTTGACAAGTGTTTTTAGCTATGCTAAAATACTAAACAAGATATCAAACGAAGGAGAAAGTCAAACATGAAAACAGCTAAGTTTAATCAATTTGCTTTGTTGTTGAGGTACTCGGGCTAGTGCAAAAGCATTAGTCCTGTTTGGCTTACCAAGCGGGAGTAAATCAACATCTCGCTTGGGCTTCTGAGCGAGATGTTTTTTTAAAACCACATTTGGAAAAGGGGAAATCTTATGCGTAAAGTTGAATTTTTTGATACAAGCCTTCGTGATGGGGAACAAACACCTGGTGTTAACTTCTCAATAAAGGAAAAAGTTTCTATTGCAAGACAGCTGGAGAAATGGGGAATTTCTGTAATTGAAGCTGGTTTTCCGGCTGCTAGTCCAGATTCATTTATAGCTGTTCAAGAAATCGCTAAAGCTATGAAAAAAACAGCAGTGACAGGATTAGCTCGTTCTGTAAAATCTGATATTGATGCTTGTTATGAGGCGCTTAAGGATGCCAAGTATCCCCAAATTCATGTCTTTATCGCTACCAGTCCGATTCACCGCAAGTATAAGCTCAATAAGAGCAAGGAAGAGATTTTAGAAGCTATCAAGGAACATGTTTCTTATGCACGTTCTAAGTTTGAAATCGTCGAATTCTCTCCTGAAGATGCGACTAGAACAGAGTTGGATTTCCTCTTGCAAGTCGTTCAAACAGCGGTTGATGCAGGTGCATCTTATATCAATATCCCTGACACAGTTGGCTTTACGACTCCAGAAGAGTTTGCACGTATCTTTGATCACTTGACTGAAAATATTAAATCAGATCATAAAGTTGTCTTTGGTGTCCACTGTCACGATGATCTCGGTATGGCAACTGCAAATACTTTGACAGCAATTAAACACGGTGCTGGACGTGTCCAGGGAACTATTAATGGTATCGGTGAACGCGCAGGTAATGTTGCTCTTGAAGAAGTAGCTGTTGCTTTGAAGATTCGTGAGGATTTCTTCCAAGCAACTAGTGATATTGTTTTGGATGAAACAATGAATACGTCAGAAATGGTTTCTCGCTTCTCTGGTATTCCAGTTCCTAAAAACAAGGCTGTCGTTGGTGGCAATGCCTTTTCTCACGAGTCTGGTATTCACCAAGATGGAGTTCTTAAAAATCCTCTCACTTATGAGATCATTACACCTGAATTGGTCGGTGTTAAGAGTAATAGTCTTCCGCTTGGAAAATTGTCTGGTCGCCATGCCTTTGTTGAAAAACTAAGAGAATTAGCCCTAGATTTTACAGAAGAGGATATCAAACCACTCTTCGCTAAGTTCAAGGCACTAGCGGACAAGAAACAAGAAATCACAGATGCAGATATTCGAGCTCTGGTAGCTGGAACCATGGTTGAAAATCCAGAAGGCTTCCACTTTGATGATTTGCAACTTCAAACCCATGCAGATAATGTGATTGAAGCGCTCGTTAGCCTAGCCAATATGGATGGTGAGAAAGTCGAATTCAATGCGACAGGGCAAGGTTCCGTTGAAGCGATCTTTAACGCTATCGATAAGTTCTTTAACCAATCTGTCCGCTTGGTGTCCTATACCATCGATGCGGTAACAGATGGTATCGATGCCCAGGCTCGTGTCTTGGTTACTGTTGAAAACAGAGATACAGAAACCATCTTTAACGCAGCAGGTCTCGATTTCGATGTATTGAAAGCTTCGGCTATTGCCTACATCAATGCTAATACCTTTGTTCAAAAAGAGAATGCAGGTGAGATGGGGCATAGCGTTTCCTACCGAGACATGCCTAGTGTGTAAAGGAGAAGGCTATGACAAAGAAAATAGTAGCACTAGCAGGGGATGGAATCGGTCCAGAAATCATGGAAGCTGGTTTAGCGGTTCTGGAAGCTCTAGCTTCAAATACAGGATTTGACTATGAGATAGACAGATGCTCCTTTGGAGGTGCAGGTATTGATGCTGTGGGGCATCCCTTACCTGATGAAACCCTCAAGGCATGTAGAGAAGCAGATGCTATTCTCCTTGCGGCTATCGGAAGTCCCCAGTATGATGGGGCGGCGATTCGGCCTGAACAAGGCTTGCTAGCTCTTCGTAAGGAACTCAATCTCTATGCCAATATTCGCCCCGTAAAAATCTTTGACAGTCTCAAGCATTTGTCACCTCTCAAACCGGAACGAATTGCTGGTGTAGACTTTGTCGTGGTGCGTGAGTTGACAGGTGGGATTTACTTTGGGGATCATATCCTTGAAGAGCGCAAAGCGCGTGATATCAACGACTATAGCTATGAGGAAGTAGAGCGGATTATTCGCAAGGCATTTGAAATTGCAAGAAATCGGAGAAAACTCGTTACTAGTATCGATAAGCAAAATGTTCTAGCGACTTCAAAACTCTGGCGGAGAGTAGCTGAGGAAGTCGCTCAGGATTTCCCAGATGTAACCTTGGAACACCAGTTGGTGGACTCAGCTGCCATGCTCATGATTACCAATCCTGCTAAGTTTGATGTCATCGTGACGGAGAATCTTTTCGGAGATATCTTATCTGATGAATCAAGCGTTCTATCAGGCACTCTTGGTGTTATGCCATCAGCCAGTCATTCTGAAAAAGGTCCAAGTCTTTATGAACCTATTCATGGTTCAGCGCCTGATATTGCAGGTCAAGGAATTGCCAATCCTATTTCCATGATTTTGTCAGTTGCCATGATGTTGAGAGATAGCTTTGGACGTTATGAGGATGCGGAGCGTATCGAGCGTGCTGTTGAAACTAGTTTAGTGGCTGGCATTTTAACAAGAGATATTGGAGGACAGGCTTCGACCAAGGAAATGACAGAAGCCATCATTGAAAGATTATGAAGATAAATGAAGGAATCACGCTTGCCCTCTTGATTTGGAATTTGCTGATTTTCTTGATTTATGGCATTGACAAATCCAAGGCAAGAAGAGGTGTTTGGCGCGTCCCAGAGAAAATTTTACTCATTTTAGCCCTTACTTGTGGTGGTTTTGGTGCCTGGTTGGCAGGAATCACCTTTCACCACAAGACTAGAAAATGGTATTTTAAAACGGTTTGGTTTCTCGGAATGGTGACCACACTAGTAGCCTTATATTTTATTTGGAGGTAATGGATGGCAGGAAAATCGATTTTTGATAAATTATGGGACCGCCATGTCATCACAGGAGAAGAGGGGCAGCCCCAACTCATGTATGTGGACCAGCACTATATTCATGAAGTGACTAGTCCCCAAGCTTTTCAAGGATTACGAGATGCAGGTCGCAGATTGAGACGGCCAGACTTGACATTTGGGACCTTTGACCACAATGTACCAACGGTCAACATCTATGATATTCGAGATGTGATTTCTAAGGCCCAAATTGATAAGCTTGCTGAAAATGTTGAGGAGTTTGGGATTGAACATGCTGCCCATGGTTCTGAAAAGCAGGGAATCGTTCACATGGTAGGTCCAGAAACAGGACGGACGCAACCAGGAAAATTCATCGTCTGTGGAGACAGTCATACAGCTACTCACGGAGCTTTCGGAGCTATCGCCTTTGGGATTGGGACCAGTGAGGTCGAGCATGTCTTTGCTACCCAGACCCTTTGGCAGGTCAAACCCAAGAAAATGCTGGTAGAATTCACTGGTGTTCCTAAAAAAGGAGTTTATTCTAAGGATTACATTCTCGCCTTAATTGCCAAGTACGGCGTTGCGTGTGGTGTAGGATATGTGGTGGAATATCGTGGACAAGCCATTGATGCACTGACCATGGAAGAGAGAATGACCATCTGCAATATGTCCATCGAGTTTGGCTCCAAGATGGGAATCATGAATCCAGATCAGATCACCTATGACTATCTCAAGGGACGGGAATGTGTTCCAGAGGACTTTGAGGAGGCTGTTGCTGACTGGAAGACGCTTGTCAGCGATGATGATGCTGTTTATGATAAGGTTATCCGGATGGATGTCTCAGACTTGGCTCCTATGGTGACCTGGGGAACCAATCCTGCTATGGGCGTTGACTTTGACAGTAGCTTCCCAGAAATTAAGGATATGAATGATGAACGAGCTTATCATTACATGAACTTGGAGCCTGGTCAAAAGCCAAAGGATATTGAACTAGGATATATTTTTATCGGGTCTTGTACCAATGCTCGGCTCAGTGACTTGCAACTGGCTGCGCGATTTGTCAAAGGGAAGAAGATTGCTCCCAATCTAACAGCAATCGTAGTACCAGGTTCTCGTCCTGTCAAACGAGCTGCGGAGAAGTTGGGCTTGGATAAGGTCTTCTTAGATGCTGGCTTTGAATGGAGAGACCCAGGTTGTTCTATGTGCCTAGGGATGAATCCTGACAAGGTCCCTGATGGTGTTCACTGTGCCTCAACTAGTAACCGCAATTTTGAAGACAGACAGGGATTTGGCGCTAAGACTCATCTCTGCAGTCCAGCCATGGCAGCGGCAGCAGCTATCGCAGGGCGTTTCGTAGATGTTCGGCAAATGCCAGAGGCCCAGTAAGGAGAGGATATGGAGAAATTTACAGTTTATACGGGAACGACCGTTCCTCTCATGAATGATAATATCGACACCGACCAAATCCTCCCCAAGCAGTTTCTCAAGTTAATTGATAAAAAAGGCTTTGGTAAGTATCTCATGTATGCTTGGCGTTATCTGGACGATAACTATACTGAGGATCCAGACTTTGTCTTTAACCGACCAGAATACCGTAAAGCCAGTATCCTCATCTCGGGGGATAACTTTGGAGCAGGTTCTTCGAGAGAACACGCAGCTTGGGCTCTAGCAGACTATGGTTTTAAGGTCGTGATTGCAGGCTCTTTCGGGGACATTCATTACAATAATGAACTCAATAATGGCATGTTGCCCATTGTCCAGCCTAGAGAGGTTAGAGAAAAACTAGCCCAACTTAAACCGATCGATCAGGTAACTGTGGACTTGGAACAACAGAAAATCATCTCACCAGTCGGAGAATTCACTTTCGAAATTGATAGCGAGTGGAAGCACAAGCTTTTAAATGGTTTGGATGATATCGGAATTACTTTGCAGTATGAAGACTTGATTGCTGCCTATGAAAAACAACGTCCAGCCTACTGGCAGGATTAGAAAAATAGAAAAGGACATATAGAACTATGACAAAACACATTCAATGGAACGGAACACTTTCTCAAGAAGGCTATGACATTTTAAAAGGTGAGGGCGGATGTATCGTTTGCCCCACAAAAGTTGGTTACATTATCATGACGAGCGATAAGGCAGGTCTTGAACGCAAATTTGAAGCCAAAGAGCGTAACCGTAACAAACCAGGTGTTGTACTTTGTGGTAGCATGGACGAGCTACGCGCTTTAGCACAACTCAACCCAGAAATTGAAGCCTTCTACCAAAAACATTGGGACGAAGACATTCTTCTAGGTTGTATCCTTCCATGGAAACCAGAAGCTTTTGAGAAATTGAAAGAATACGGTGATAGCCGTGAAGAACTCATGACAGACGTTCGTGGTACAAGCTGTTTTGTTATCAAATTTGGGAAAGCTGGTGAACAATTGGCTACTAAACTTTGGGAAGAAGGTAAAATGGTCTATGCCTCATCAGCTAACCCATCTGGTAAAGGAAATCGTGGTAAGGTAGAAGGTATCGGAGAACGTATCGAAGGAGCAGTGGACCTTGTCATCGAAGCAGACGACTATGTGGCATCTATCCAACCTGACAAAACGATTGAAACGCGCTACGAGCAAGGTGTGATGGTTTCTATGGTCGATAAGGACGGAAAACTCATCCCAGAACAAGGAGGAGACCGTTCAATCTCACCAGCACCAGTCGTTATCCGTAAAGGGCTTGACATTGATAAAATCATGATGCATTTGTCAGATACCTTTAACTCATGGGACTACCGTCAGGGAGAGTATTACTAAGATAAAAAAAGAAGTCTAGTGTTAAGAGTCATTAAGCTCCTAACGCTGGGCTTTTTTTAGAAGTTCTTTTCTTTTTCTATAGGATATGATATTCTATATATGAAATATATAGTTTTTTATTCGAACATTATTATAAAAGGAGTAAGATTGATGGATAAAAGAAAGCTTGGCTTGGAAGATTTTTATGCTTGGTACCAAGAAAATAAAATAAGATTAAGAGAAGATGCATTTAAATATAGTATTCACAATGAACAATTACGTGAAGAATTTCTTAAAGAATGGCCACTTGATAGAATTTTAACCATGTCTATTGATGAATATGTCATTGGGAAAGGTGCTAAAAGTAATTCTTTTTGCTATGCTCTTGAGACAGGAAAGTACCAATCATTATTTATGGGGATTGGTGGAGGAGGTTCTTCAAAATTTGGTATTTATTGGAATGAGGATACCAAAAGCTATAAGAATCAAGCTAATAAAATCATTCCAGAATCAGAACTAGAAGACCGCTTTAACAAATTAAAATCGGATTTGTATGAGATCATCCAAGCTGGTAGAATGTTGGATTTCAATAATCCTATCTTTGACATGAAAAAGTCAAAGAATGAATTTATTAGGCGTTCTGCAGTGGTAACAAAACTACTTTGTATTTATTCTGAGAATCCTTCTTTTTTAGGAGTAAATATGAATAGTCAAAATGAATTTTGGAATAGGTTGATTCCCCAAAGCAATCAAGGAGGGCCCTATCGTCAGAATCATGAGATTTGTAAACTGTTTTCTAAAACATATCCTGAACTAGAATCTTCAATGTTGGGAAGTATTTTATTTGAGTATTCAAAAGATATTATAGACAGTGATGATAAGCAAGGAGAGAAAGAAATGTCTGAACAAAATAATTTTCATCATCCTTTGAGTAATATCTTATTACAATCCAAAAACCTCATTCTCCGTGGTGCACCTGGTACAGGAAAAACTTATCTTGCTAAAGAAATAGCTAAAGAATTAACGGATGGCAACGAAGACCAAATCGGCTTTGTACAATTTCACCCATCCTATGATTATACAGATTTTGTAGAGGGTTTGAGACCGGTATCAAATGGGGATGGAGCTATTGGATTTAAGCCTCAAGACGGTATTTTTAAGAAGTTCTGTCAGAAAGCTAAAGAAGCTCAGAAAACTGGAGGACAAGATAATTTTGAGGAAGCTTGGGATTCTTATCTAGCCTATATAAATAATTCGGATGAAAAAGAGTATTTAACAAAGGGTTCTTACCTGTCAGTAAATAGTAAACAAAACCTATCCGTTAATTATGATAAGGGAACATCAGGATGGAGTTTATCTAGAAATTATGTATACGAACTTTATAAAGATCCGAATTATGACGAACAAAAGTATTATAAGAGTGAGGGGAAAAAAGTTCTTGAAACTTTAAAGAAAAGATTTGGTCTGAAAGACTATATTTCTCCAGCAGAGGTTGAAATTAACAAGAAATTCGTCTTCATCATCGATGAAATCAATCGTGGAGAGATTTCAAAGATTTTTGGTGAACTCTTTTTCTCTATTGACCCTGGTTATCGTGGTGAAAAGGGAAGTGTTTCTACCCAATATGCTAATTTACATGAGACTGATGAGAAATTTTATATCCCTGAAAATGTCTATATCATCGGAACTATGAATGATATTGACCGATCAGTGGATACCTTTGATTTTGCTATGCGTCGTCGTTTTCGTTTTGTTGAAGTTACTGCCGAGAGTCAAGTTGGCATGTTGGATAAAGAACTGGGTATCCATGCAGAAGAAGCAAAACTTCGTCTTAGAAATTTGAACGCTGCTATCGAAAACGTTCAGGAGCTAAATAGTCATTATCATATCGGACCAAGTTATTTCCTTAAGTTGAAGGATGTGGATTTTGACTATGAGTTACTCTGGTCTGATTACCTCAAACCTCTATTGGAAGATTACTTACGTGGTTCTTATGAAGAGGCCGAAACTCTGGATACATTGAAAAAAGCATTTGATCTGACAAATAACGAGCAAACAAATCAGCAAGAGACTGGTGATAATGATGCGTATAACTGATAATCATTATAAAATTGCTAGAGAAGATTTTGTCGCAGAATTTCCCAACCTAAGTCAAGCGCTCCTTGATAGAACACTAGATAACCTATCTCGAGAGGACAATATTTTTATTTTCCCAAATGATTTGATGAATTCTCCTGATTTAGACAAGGACCAAAAGATTTTGGAAACAGTTAATCCGAAAATCAAGACAGGAAATGTGATTGGTTTTCTGGGCTGTGGTCAGGAAAGATTAACGATTGCCTCTCGTTTTTCTGATGAAAGTAACGACCATTTTTTGCATTATCTTTTACAAAAGGTTCTTCATATCAATCTCACTAGTTTAGATGTAGCTTTGTCGCGTGAAGATAAGCTCTATCAACTTTTGATGTACCTCTTTCCCAAATATCTGCAAGCTGCTCTCAGAAAAGGTCTTTATAAGGAATACCAGAGATTTTCTCATAACGACAGTCATGTAAAGGGAGTGATAGATGTAGGAAATCATATTAAGAGAAATGTTCCTTTTATGGGAAATGTTGCCTACACAACGAGAGAGTTCACCTATGATAATCCACTCATGCAATTGATTCGGCATACGATTGAGTACATAAAGATTCAAAAAAGTTTTGGAGCACTACTCGATAGTAATCGTGAAAATATGGCAGAAATCGTGCGAGTAACCGCATCTTATAAACTCTCTGATCGTGCCAAGATTATCAGAATGAATAAAACGAAATCCATCCGACACGCATACTTCAGAGAGTACAGAAAGTTACAGGAACTCTGCTTGATGATTCTGAGTAGAGAAAAGCATGGGTTAGGATATCATGAGCAAAAAATCCATGGTATTCTCTTTGATGTTGCCTGGCTTTGGGAAGAGTATGTCTACACCTTGTTGCCAAAATGTTTTGTACATCCCAGAAATAAGGATAAGACGGATGGAATTTCAGTATTTTCTGTTGGGAAACGAAAAGTATATCCAGATTTTTATGACAGAGAACGAAAGACTGTTCTAGATGCAAAATATAAAAAACTGGAGTTCACTGAAAGAGGAATTAACCGCGAGGACTTGTTCCAGCTGATTTCCTATTCTTATATTTTAGAAGCTGAGAAAGCTGGACTGATTTTTCCTAGTATGGAGCAGTCAGTAAATAGTGAAATAGGAAAACTAGCTGGCTATGGAGCTCAATTGAAGAAGTGGTCTATCCAAATCCCTCAGAATGCCTCATCCTATAGTGCATTTTGTAAAATGATGGAAAATTCAGAAGAAAATTTTAAAGCGATTATTGATGAAGAAGTGGGGAGAAAGTAATCTCTTCGCTTTTTTTGCTATTTATATAAGTAATTCCCGAACGATATAATTTGATTATTAAAAATATTTGACAAAAACTGTACCTTTGTTTATAATTAATTAAGGAAACGTCGGAAAAGACGTAGGGATGCGCAAGCATAGGTAGGTCATTACAAAAGAAACGAGACAGCGATATGTTAAATGAATTTCCAATTTTTGATTATGAAGATATTCAGTTGATCCCAAATAAATGTGTCATTAAAAGCCGTGCAGAAGCAGACACGAGTGTCACACTTGGAAATCACACTTTCAAACTACCTGTTGTGCCAGCAAATATGCAGACGATTTTGGATGAGAACGTAGCAGAGCAACTTGCTAAAGGCGGTTACTTTTACATTATGCATCGTTTTGATGAGGCAGGGCGTATTCCTTTTATCAAACGCATGCACGATCAAGGCCTTATTGCATCCATCTCTGTCGGTGTCAAGGATTACGAGTATGACTTTGTTAGCCAACTCAAGGCTGATGCTCCTGAGTATATCACGATTGACATTGCTCATGGTCATGCGGATAGTGTGATTTCTATGATTCAACACATCAAGAAAGAATTACCAGACACTTTTGTCATTGCTGGTAACGTAGGAACACCAGAAGCTGTGCGTGAATTGGAAAATGCTGGAGCGGATGCAACAAAGGTTGGAATCGGTCCTGGTAAGGTTTGTATCACCAAGGTCAAGACAGGTTTTGGTACAGGTGGTTGGCAGTTGGCTGCCCTGCGTTGGTGTGCAAAGGCTGCGCGTAAACCGATCATCGCTGATGGTGGGATTCGTACTCATGGTGATATTGCCAAGTCTATCCGTTTTGGCGCTAGCATGGTTATGATTGGTTCCCTCCTTGCAGGACACATCGAAAGCCCAGGGAAGACGATTGAAGTCGATGGCGAACAGTTCAAAGAATACTATGGTTCCGCTTCACAATATCAAAAGGGTGCTTATAAAAATGTGGAAGGAAAACGCATCTTACTTCCTGCCAAAGGGTATTTGCAAGACACCCTTACTGAGATGGAGCAGGACTTGCAAAGTGCTATTTCCTACGCAGGTGGACGCAAGGTTGCTGACCTCAAACACGTTGATTATGTGATTGTGAAAAACTCTATCTGGAACGGGGATTCATCCCACTAATGGACGGTTAATCCACCCATAAAAAACTTGTTATTAGAGCAAATTTCTGTTATAATAAGACAAGTTTCCACCCTTAGTGTAATGGATATCACGTAAGATTCCGGTTCTTGAGATGGGGGTTCGATTCCCTCAGGGTGGATGTAAATAGTCTATGAAAGCCTTAAATAAGGCTTTTTTCTTTATCTCGCTCCAAGTTTGCCCCTAAAAATGAAAAGTTTGTTCAAAAAAATGCTCAAATCCCCTCTAGTCCCGTTTTAAAGTGACTCAGGGGGCTTTTTTTGATATAATAAAAGAGACTGTTATCAGTTAGAAAGAGGTTGGTATGAAAGAATTACAAACTGTACTAAAGAAGCGTTTTGCAATCGAATTTGCAGACAAAAACTTACTGGAAACGGCCTTTACTCATACGAGTTATGCCAATGAGCACCGCCTCTTAAAAATTTCACACAATGAGCGCTTGGAATTTTTAGGAGACGCTGTTCTGCAATTATTGATTTCAGAATATCTGTATAAAAAATATCCTAAGAAACCGGAGGGAGATTTGTCTAAACTCCGTGCTATGATTGTCCGTGAGGAGAGTTTGGCTGGTTTTGCGCGTGATTGCCAGTTTGATCAGTTTATCAAGCTGGGTAAGGGGGAAGAAAAGTCTGGTGGGCGCAATCGTGACACCATTCTTGGCGATGCCTTTGAAGCCTTTCTGGGAGCGTTGCTTTTGGACAAGGATGTGGCTAGAGTAAAAGAATTTATCTATCAAGTCATGATCCCCAAGGTTGAAGCAGGTGACTTTGAAATGATTAAGGATTACAAGACGCACCTGCAAGAGTTACTCCAGGTCAATGGCGATGTGGATATTCGCTACCAAGTGACCTCTGAAACGGGACCTGCTCATGATAAGGTTTTTGATGTAGAAGTTCTGGTTGAGGGCAAGAGTATCGGAAAAGGTCAAGGCCGTTCTAAAAAATTGGCAGAACAAGAGGCCGCCAAAAATGCAGTTGAGAAAGGGCTGGATTCATGTATTTAAAGGAGATTGAGATTCAGGGATTCAAGTCCTTTGCTGACAAGACCAAGGTCGTCTTTGACCAAGGTGTGACAGCTGTCGTTGGGCCCAATGGTTCTGGGAAGTCAAATATTACAGAAAGTTTGCGATGGGCCTTAGGGGAGTCTAGTGTCAAGAGCCTTCGTGGTGGCAAGATGCCTGACGTTATCTTTGCTGGGACCGAAAGTCGTAAGCCGCTCAATTATGCCTCTGTTGTCGTGACCTTAGACAATGAAGATGGCTTTATCAAGGATGCAGGGCAAGTCATTAAGGTAGAACGCCATATCTATCGTAGTGGTGATAGCGAGTATCGAATTGATGGCAAAAAAGTCCGTCTTCGTGATGTACATGACCTCTTCTTGGATACGGGATTGGGACGCGATTCCTTCTCTATTATTTCCCAAGGGAAGGTTGAGGAAATTTTTAACTCCAAGCCTGAAGAACGTCGAGCTATTTTCGAAGAAGCTGCTGGAGTTTTGAAATACAAGACTCGTCGAAAAGAAACAGAAAGCAAACTGCAACAAACTCAAGACAATCTAGACCGGCTTGAAGACATTATCTACGAGTTGGACAATCAAATCAAGCCTCTTGCAAAACAAGCCGAGAATGCTCGTAAGTTTCTAGACCTGGATGGTCAACGCAAGGCGATTTACTTGGATGTTTTGGTCGCTCAGATTAAGGAAAACAAGGCTGAACTAGAGCTGACGGAAGAAGAACTAACGCAGGTTCAGGAACTTTTGACTAGCTATTACCAAAAGCGTCAAGAGTTAGAAGAAGAAAATCAAAGTCTTAAAAAGAAACGCCAGGATCTCCAAGCTCAAATGGCCAAGGATCAAGGAAGTTTGATGGATTTGACTAGTTTGATCAGTGACTTAGAGCGAAAACTAGCCTTGTCTAAACTGGAATCTGAGCAGGTAGCCCTCAATCAACAAGAAGCACAAACCCGTTTGGCGACTTTGGAAGATAAGAGAAAGGCTCTAAGTAAGGAAAAGGATGAAAAAGAAGCGAACTTGGAACAGTTAGAGAAAAGTCTAGCTGAAAATAACAAGGAACTCAATCGTCTAGAAGCGGAGTTGTTGGCTTTTTCAGATGATCCTGACCAGATGATTGAACTCTTGCGTGAACGTTTTGTGGCGCTTTTACAAGAAGAAGCGGATGTCTCAAACCAACTGACCCGCATCGAGAATGAGTTGGAAAACAGCCGTCAGCTGTCTCAAAAACAAGCTGATCAACTTGAGAAACTGAAAGAACAACTGGCTACAGCTAAAGAAAAGGCCAGTCAACAGCAGGCTGAGCTTGAAACTGCCAAGGAGCAGGTTCAGAAATTATTGGCTGACTACCAAGCTAGTGCCAAGGAGCAAGAGGAGCAGAAAGTTTCTTTCCAAGCCCAGCAGAGCCAACTCTTTGACCGTCTAGACAGTCTCAAAAACAAGCAGGCTAGAGCCCAGAGTTTGGAAAACATCCTTAGAAATCATAGCAATTTTTATGCGGGTGTTAAGAGTGTTCTTCAAGAAAAAGACCGCCTTGGTGGGATCGTTGGTGCAGTCAGTGAACATTTGACCTTTGATGTACATTATCAAACTGCCCTAGAAATTGCGCTTGGAGCTAGCAGTCAACATATCATTGTAGAAGATGAAAACGCGGCAACAAAGGCTATTGATTTTCTCAAGCGCAACAGAGCTGGTCGTGCGACCTTCCTTCCATTGACAACAATCAAGGCTCGTACGATTTCTAGTCAGAACCAAGATGCTATCGCATCAAGTCCAGGCTTTCTTGGAATGGCTGATGAGTTGGTTACTTTTGATACTAGACTAGAAGCCATTTTCAAGAATTTGCTCGCTACGACGGCTATCTTTGATACTGTAGAACATGCGCGTGCCGCAGCTCGCCAAGTTCGTTACCAAGTTCGCATGGTGACACTGGATGGGACAGAGTTGCGCACAGGTGGTTCCTACGCGGGTGGTGCCAATCGCCAAAATAACAGTATCTTCATCAAGCCAGAGCTGGAGCAATTACAAAAAGAAATTGCTGAAGAAGAAGCTAGTCTGCATTCGGAAGAAGAAAGTTTGAAGATATTGCAAGATGAGATGGTAGTATTAACAGAAAGATTAGAAGCCATCAAATCTCAAGGAGAACAGGCTCGTATTCAGGAGCAAGGTTTGTACCTTGCTTATCAACAAACCAACCAGCAAGTGGAAGAATTAGAAACGCTTTGGAAACTTCAAGAAGAGGAATTAAATCGCCTATCTGAAGGAGATTGGCAAGCGGATAAGGAAAAATGCCAAGAGCGCCTTGCTACTATCGCAAGTGAAAAGCAAAATCTGGAAGCTGAGATTGAAGAGATTAAGTCTAACAAAAACGCAATTCAAGAACGTTATCAAAACTTGCAGGAACAGATTTCTCAAGCGCGCTTGCTTAAGTCCGAACTGCAAGGACAAAAACGGTACGAAATGGCTGATATTGAACGTTTAGGCAAGGAACTGGATAATCTGGATATTGAGCAAGAGGAAATCCAGCGCCTCCTTCAAGAAAAGGTTGATAATTTTGAGAAAGTGAACACGGATTTGCTAAGCCAGCAGGAGGAAGAGGCCAAAACTCAGAGAACAAACCTTCAACAAGGTTTGATTCGCAAGCAGTTTGAGTTGGATGATATCGAAGGTCAGCTGGATGATATTGCCAGCCATTTGGACCAGACTCGTCAGCATAATGAGGAGTGGATTCGCAAACAAACACGTGCTGAAGCCAAGCAAGAAAAGGTCAGCGAACGCTTGCGCTATTTACAAGCTCAATTAACCGACCAGTACCAGATCAGCTATACTGAGGCTCTAGAAAAAGCGCATGAGTTGGAAGACCTCAATTTGGCAGAGCAAGAGGTTAAAGAACTTGAAAAGGCTATTCGCTCACTCGGTCCAGTCAATTTGGACGCTATTGAGCAATATGAAGAAGTCCACAACCGTTTGGATTTCCTAAATAGCCAACGAAATGATATTTTGTCTGCGAAAAACCTGCTCCTTGAGACCATCACAGAGATGAATGATGAGGTTAAGGAACGCTTTAAATCAACCTTTGAAGCTATTCGTGAGTCCTTTAAAGTGACCTTTAGACAGATGTTTGGTGGAGGTCAGGCAGACTTGATATTGACTGAGGGCGACCTTTTAACAGCTGGTGTGGAGATTTCTGTTCAACCACCAGGTAAGAAAATCCAATCACTCAACCTCATGAGTGGTGGTGAAAAAGCCCTATCTGCTCTTGCCTTGTTGTTCTCTATCATTCGCGTCAAGACTATTCCCTTTGTTATCTTGGACGAGGTAGAGGCAGCGCTAGACGAAGCCAATGTAAAACGTTTCGGAGATTACCTCAACCGCTTTGACAAGGATAGTCAGTTTATCGTCGTGACTCACCGTAAAGGAACCATGGCGGCAGCGGATTCTATCTATGGAGTTACCATGCAAGAATCAGGTGTGTCTAAAATTGTTTCGGTTAAGTTAAAAGACTTGGAAGAAACAGTGAACTAGTTCGCAACCGATAGCATCTCTTAGGAGGTGCTATTTTTTTAAAACTCATAGCTTGAATCGTCTATCAAGGTCAGTTCAGGCGCAAAAAACGACATTTGGGATTTCCTCTTAGCGAAAAGACAGGCTCTATGATATAATAGTTTCATGATTACAACAGTACCTATTAAGAACGAAAAAGATATTGCAGTACCGGGAAAAACAGTCCTTGTACTAGGTTATTTTGATGGCATCCACAAGGGTCATCAGAAACTGTTTGAAGTGGCCAGCAAGGCTTCGATGAAGGACTATCTGCCAGTTGTCGTGATGACCTTTACAGAGTCGCCAAAACTTGCCTTACAACCCTACCAACCTGAGCTCATGCTTCACATCGTCAATCATGAGGAGCGGGAGCACAAGATGAAGTGGCACGGAGTAGAGGCTCTTTTCCTACTTGACTTTAGTAGCAAGTTTGCTAGTTTAACGGGTCAAGAATTCTTTGATACCTATGTTCGAGCTTTAAAACCAGCGATTATTGTAGCAGGATTTGACTATACCTTTGGCTCTGATAAGAAAACTGCGGATGACCTGAAGGATTATTTTGATGGAGAGATCATCATTGTTCCTCCGGTCGAAGACGAAAAGGGCAAGATTAGTTCCACACGGATTCGTCAGGCTATTCTTGATGGAGATGTCAGGGAAGTCAATCAACTGCTCGGCACACCGCTCCCAACCCGTGGGATGGTCGTTCATGGAAATGCTCGTGGGCGGACTATCGGTTATCCAACAGCAAATTTGGTCCTAAGAGACCGAACTTACATGCCAGCTGACGGTGTTTATGTAGTCGATGTCGAGGTGCAACGTCAAAGATATCGTGGAATGGCGAGCGTTGGCAAAAATGTCACCTTTGATGGAGAAGAACCACGTTTTGAAGTCAACATTTTTGACTTTTCAGATGATATTTACGGAGAGACAGTCATGGTCTACTGGTTGGACCGTGTCCGTGATATGGTCAAATTTGACTCCATCGACGAGCTCGTAGACCAACTCCAGAAAGACGAAGAAATTGCTCGGAACTGGAAGGATGGAGATTCTGTCATTCAAGGGGCTCAGGTATAGAAAACGTCTGAATAAGCTTATAGAAGGTTTAGTTTATTTGATTGTAGTTTTGAAAGAGTGATATAATTCTTTTTAGTTCCCATAATTCCCTATTTTAGCATCTACTTATGCTCAGAATATAGACGAGGCTTTATTATGCAAACGCAAGAAGAAATGAATGTTCTGGTACCGGAAAAATTAGCAGAAATCGAGCGTGATTACGGAGTCACAGTTTTGTGGGCTATCGAGTCTGGTAGTCGTGCCTGGGGTTTTGAGTCTCCCGATAGTGACTTTGATGTACGATTTATCTACAAACACAAGCAAGATTTTTATCTCCGTTTAAATGAACAGCGTGATGTTATCGAGCTACCAATTGACGATACTTGGGATGTGAGTGGTTGGGATTTAGACAAGACTTTAAAACTCCTTTATAAGTCAAATCCTACACTGTTTGAATGGTTACAGTCACCAATTGTCTATCGACAAACGGATTTTATCGAGCGCATGCGTCCTCTTGCCAACCAGTATTTTTCTGAGAAGAAAATGCTCTACCATTACTTGAACACTGCTAGAACTCAAATGAATAAGTATCTTTCAGGAGACAAGGTCAAACCTAAAAAGTATTTCTATGCGCTACGTCCTATTTTGGCCTGTCGTTGGATTGAAAAATACCATTCTGTTCCACCGATTTTGTTTGATGATTTGGTCAAAGAATTACTTCCGTCTCAAATGCAGGAGCATGTTTCAAGATTGCTAGACATTAAGATAAATGAGCCTGAAGGTATGGAAATTGATCCGATAATGCCAATTCAAGATTATATTTTAGCTAACATCCAAGAGTTGGATGCATACGTTCAAAGTGTTAGTGAGGAAAAGAAAGAGTGGAAAGCTCTAAATCAATTTTTCCTTGAAGAATTAGGCCACGACTGAGGTTTTTTATGGGTAAATGGACATGTAAATGTGGGCAAGCAATGAATGACCACCGAGCGCCTGATCCAAATGCTTATTCAGTTTATTCGGATGAGTTGTTTGAAGAAATCATAAATAATGCTGACGACCATAATAAAATTTCTTATGATGATATTTCTGAAGCGTCATTTTATATGTGGAAGTGCCCTGAGTGTGGCAGTTTCATGGTTTTTGGCGAAGACGGGGATGGAGATCACTTTACTTTTTATGAGCGCCAAGAAGTAGAAAAGGTAGAGCCTCTCTTTGATCCAGATCAAGAGTTAAATCTTGTTGTGGTTGAGTTTCAGGAGGGAGGGAATGGTTATACTTATATTTGTGATGACCCAAGTATCCATATTGGGCACGCTGCTATTGTTCCAGTAGGGAAGGAAAATACTGAAAAAACTGCTTTAGTTGTACAGAAGTATCATGCCCTACCAAAGGATATCACTTTTCCTGTTGAAAAGTTAAAACGTGTCATTCGTAGGTATTCACATTTTGACCCACACACTTCAAAAATCGTTTGTAGAAATTTAATTAAGCTTGGAAGAATTCTTGATGCTTGCTCCAAAAACGCTAACCCCAACTCTCAGCAAACATATTATAGTATCAAAACTCCTTTAGGATATTTCTGGTTAGAATTAAATGGAGTTCCGATTCCAATGAAAATCACACAGATTCAAGTCAGAGATAAAAAGTACCAAGTTGATAGCGCCCTTTATATAAAACCTTCAGAGATTAATTGTAGAAGATTCTATGAACTGGAATTATGTGCAGATTTTGATATTGATGCTTCTAGATGGATCGATGTTCTCTCTGATGAAAATGTTTGGGGAAATACTTGGGAACTAAATGGTCTTCAATTTGGTATTACTGCAGGGGAGTCTCCAGAATTTGAAGACGAAGTTGTAGCGAGAAAGTATAGTCGTGTCCCACTTTATTATGACTGGCACCCTGAATTTGAAGATTATTATGGCTTCAGTTTAGCTTGGAAAAAATACGAATCTGATAGCGATTTGTCAATAGATTTCTATACAACGTAAGAAGCAGGAGGATATGTATGAATCAAGCATGGGATTTATTGTTTGAGGGTAAGATTAATGAGGCTAAAAAATTAGTTGAAGCTGATTTTTTATTGGAAACTTGCACAGATTTTAGTTTGTTAAATTTGATGGGGTATATTTATCTTGAAGAGCAAAAATACAACGAGTGCTTAAGTATCTATCAGCGTTACATTGACTTAGCACGAGCTAAAAGTGACCCAGAAAATGAACATATAGGCTATCATCAGTTAGCCATGGTTTATCGTGAAATGAATGAATTTCAAACATCCCTTTTCTATATCGAAAGAGAGCAAAAAGTCATTGAAGAAGCTTTTACAGAGGATACCCTCAAATCTTCTGTTAACAATTATGAGCAAGGTTATTTACGATTAAAGCTAGGGAAAGTGGCAGAAGCATTCATGTATATGGCACAGTCCTTAAAACAAGCTTTGCAAACAGATGATTTGATTGCCCAAGCTTGTGCTTATAGAGGTTTAGGAGAGATTGGTTCGATACAAAATCCTGAAGAATCACATGAAAATTTTTTACAAGCTATCGCTCTTTTTGAAAAGGCAGGCGATCAGATTGGTGCTCAAGAGGTTAGAAAATTGCTAAATCATAACCACCCGTCTAACGGGTGGTTTGCACCAGGGCTATAAGCCCAAATCACCAGCCAGCGCCTAAAGGCGCTGGCTTTCACGTTGTTCAAGCCTCATTGCTCTTGACTCGTCACTTGCCTCTTAAAGAGGCTTTAGTATTACTTACCACTATCCCTAAAGGGATCCTCATATTCTTTTACACTTAATTTATCTAGTGCTATATCATGCTTTTCCTGTTCTTGAATATATTTCTTAATTGTG